>NZ_JAEQCB010000134.1:0-13473 GCF_020738785.1 Microcoleus sp. PH2017_05_CCC_O_A
CGAAAAAATGGTTTTTGCACAACAAATGAGATGCTCCCAGAGCGCTGAAGCGCAACTACATACCTCTCGAAAAAATGGTTTTTGCACAACAAATGAGATACTCCCAGAGCGCTGAAGCGCAACTACATACCTCTCGAAAAAATGGTTTTTGCACAACAAATGAGATGCTCCTAGAGCGCTGAAGCGCAACTACGTACCTCTCGAAAAAATGGTTTTTGCACAACAAATGAGATGCTCCCAGAGCGCTGAAGCGCAACTACGTACCTGCTCCCAGAGCGCTGAAGCGCAACTACGTACCTGCTCCTAGAGCGCTGAAGCGCAACTACGTACCTGCTCCCAGAGCGCTGAAGCGCAACTACGTACCTGCTCCCAGAGCGCTGAAGCGCAACTACGTACCTGAAAATTAGATAAGCACCCCACAGCTTGTATTCTTATCGTCCCGCGATTCTCACACCTTCCCTAAAATGAACAATCGTCGCAATTACCGCAATACAAAAGTAGAATATTCTAATCAGCCAAAAACAAACCCGCATTGACCAAGAAACAATCGTCGGAGCAACACCAGTTAACTGCACAAATCTCGAATTAACCTTTTTTTCAAAGCTGTCGAGGTCTTTCATCTCAGATTGTTTTGTGGGAATCACCGGAAACTGACCTGTATATACATAATAACCGAGAAAACCTTCCACTCCTACCTTTCGGTTCAAAAATGAGTTGGTTAATGTTGCAGTTTCCGCCGGCGCTAACTTATCCGATTCCGCTACTTTGTCCAGCCAAGAATTATATCTGATGGCTGGCGTACTCATGAAAACTATGGGAACTATAGGTATCAACAAAGCCGCACTAATTTGGCGACTGTATTTAGGATGTAGCAGTTTTGTCGCGATGCCAAATCCCATGCCGATAAAAGCAAATACCAATATATTTAACAGTTCAATAATTTCGATGCCCCTCAACAAATCACCGATAATCAGAATTGTATATAATAATTTATCTGCCAGTAGCAGAGCTGCGAACTTGATGAGAATTGACACGCCTACAATAGTAGCTGCAATCGCCAGATAACCTATGCCACCTAGGACGTACAAGAAAATCGAACCGACTTGTTTTAATGGCTGCATGGAATTATTCACTCTTGTGAAAGTTTAGGAGTCTGATTGACAAAACAATTTAAAATTTTAGATAAATCTGGCTCTCCACATTTGAGTCTTAAAATTGATTAGTTTGACATTTTGCAGTCAATCTAAAATCTAAAATCTAAAATCACTTGACAAGTTCCTGCGCGGCCGCTTTTGCGACTTGTGCGATCCGTTCCTTCACAACACCCTCTTCGTTAGCGCAGCCCTCGAAGAGGATCGCACTTTGGTCTGGTTCCTGTTCGCGATCGATCCCCAACCATAGAAGATACTCGATATTACCGGCCGGGCCAAGTAAAGGCGACCACGTTAAGCCTCTTTCCTGCCATCCTAAAGCTGTAGCTGCCTTCCACACTTGAAAAATCGCATCGGCTTGAGTTGCCGAGTCTCTGACTACGCCTTTTTTCCCGACGCGATCGCGCCCCACCTCAAATTGCGGCTTTACCAACAATACCGCTTCTCGCGGTGGTGCCAACAATTCCCACAGCGCCGGTAAAACCTTATCCAGCGAAATAAACGACACATCTACTACCGCCAAATCTGCTCGCGGTGAGTCGCCGTAAAGCTCCGCAGCAGTCATGTAGCGCAAATTGGTGCGTTCTTTCAAAATTACCCTCGGATCGTTGCGTAAGCGCCAATCAGCTTGACCGTAGCCAACATCGATCCCGTATACCAGTGCCGCACCGGCTTGCAGCAAGCAGTCGGTAAAACCGCCTGTGGAAATGCCGCCGTCGAGACAGATTCTGCCCGCGACGGGAATTGCAAATATTTCTAAAGCTTTGGCTAATTTGTCGCCGCCTCTGGAAACGTAGCGCGATCGCTGTTTAATCAAAATATTGGCTGCAATGTCAACCTCAGTGCCCGGTTTGTCAATTACCTGTTGGTCGATCGAGACTTGGCCAGTCCGAATCAAGGCTTGAGCTTGTTGTCGGGAGGTACATAAATCCAGGTCTACCAATAAAGTGTCTATTCGTTGTTTAGCCAAGATGTTTAATCTGTACGGATAGGGTTAAGGACTGTATCAGATTAGCACTTACGCAAAAACCCGACTGCGGATTTTTTATAATTATTTGGGTTTTCCGAGGGCGATGCCCTCACATCAGCATTTGTATAGTATTTTGAAGCTCGATCGCCGATCGCTCCTACCCCACATGATGTGACTGAGATCGCTATGAGCCTGTAGTTTTATCACACATCGACATTCGTAGAATCACATAAAAAATGTCGCAAATCAAAGATTATGTAAATACAGGGGAATGCGCTACAAACACAATCAGGGCGATGGACATGAAAAAAACGAACTTTCCGATCAGAAATTCTGACATTTGTCAAGAAAATCCTCTGGCCTTCGTCAGCGGCAACCTAATCCACATTCTTTACCCCAACGGCGAAGTAGAAGCAATCAGCACCGACCAAATCAACCGCCACCACACGAAAAATTCCCTCGACAAATGCCTCGTCTGGGGATATGTCGGCGATTTTTAATACCAATTTCCAACAAGAATACAAATGAAGAGCCAACTCCAAACCCTTAGGCAGTAAGTCATTGTCTATTCTTTAAGCCCCAATCGAAAATGGTATAATCCGTAAAAAAGATCGCTTTTCTGCTGTGATGCCAAAAAAGCGATCGAGAGCCTGCTACGTGCAAGCCACAAAAGCAATTTGCTGCTAAAAAAACCAGCTTGCTTGACTTAAATATCTTGTTCGCTCAATTCGCGAATCATGTAATCAAAAGGCTGTTCTAGAAAAGGCCCGACAGACAAGCCGGCAGATTCAACCTGAGCCTTAACCATCTCCTTCATAATGCTAATCCCCATTACCGTCGGGCCGATGGGAACGCTCAGAGAATTGTAAGTTTCTCGCAAACCTTGGAGCACGCGCTCGTCGAGCACATCGGTACTTCCAGCCACCAAGGCGTAAGTAGCGTAGCGCAAGTAGTAGTCCATATCTCGCAGACAAGCCGCGTAGCGACGAGTTGTGTAGGCATTACCACCGGGACGAATCAGTTCGGGCTGTTCTGCAAATAGCTGAATACCAGCTTGCTTGACAATAGCCGCAGCATTGCTGTTAATCGCTGCTGCTGCTTGTACCCGTGCTGTGCCAGTTGCAAAATAAGATTTCAACCGATCGATACCATCTCGGTCTAAATACCTACCAGCAACATCATAATTTTCAATCAGACTCGTCACGGCATCGCGCATAAGTTTCTCTCCCAAAAATCTTTATCAATACTTTGCTATCTGAGATAGACCGCCTATTGTAGACTACTACAAATCGGCCTTTGATTAAGATTTGAGATAGGATTTGCACACAGGGTAGTCCCTCCCCGGCAAATGACCGCCAAGTTCAGCCGTTTGCCTGATATCAACAGCCGAAACACAGACAAGGCAATCATCACAAATTGTCCTGCCCCACTAGACCCACTTTAATATTTTGTATCTATTGTTACAAAACTGTGGGTACTCAAGGCATACGATCGCGCAAACATTCTGAAATCTGCCGTTAGCGAAGCACTCGTTGCAGGATCGCCCGCAACAAAACCAATATCAGGAGTAAGTCATGTTCCAGACACCCCAAGAAGCCCTCAACTACATAAAAGAAAATAAGATCCAGATCGTCGATCTGAAATTCATCGATATGCCGGGGATCTGGCAACACCTTTCCCTGTACCACGACCAAATCGACGAAACCGCCTTCACCGACGGCGTACCCTTCGACGGTTCCAGCATTCGGGGCTGGAAAGCCATCAACGAATCAGACATGACAATGGTCATCGATCCTACCACCGCGTGGATGGACCCGTTCATGGCAGAACCCACCATCAGCTTCATTTGCAGCATCAAAGAACCCCGCACCGGCGAACCGTACAGCCGCTGTCCCCGGACGATCGCCCAAAAAGCCATAGACTACCTGCTGACCACCGGTCTCGGCGATACAGCATTCTTCGGCCCAGAAGCAGAATTCTTCATTTTTGACGACGTTCGCTTCGACCAAACCCAAAATTCCGGGTATTATTACGTAGATTCCGTCGAAGGTCGCTGGAATTCCGGCAAAGAAGAAGCAGGCGGCAACCTCGGCTACAAACCGCGTTACAAAGAAGGTTATTTCCCAGTAGCACCAACCGATACCTCTCAAGACATGAGAACGGAAATGCTGCTGACAATGGCCAAATGCGGCGTACCAATCGAAAAGCACCACCACGAAGTCGCCACCGGCGGGCAGTGCGAACTCGGTTTCCGGTTTGCCACATTAGTCCAAGCCGCAGACTACTTGCTGACATACAAATACGTCATCAAAAACGTCGGCAAAAAATACGGCAAAACCATCACCTTCATGCCCAAACCGCTGTTTAACGACAACGGTTCCGGGATGCACGTTCACCAGTCGATTTGGAAAGACGGCCAACCGCTATTTGCAGGCGATCAATATGCAGGTTTCAGTCAAATGGGACTGCATTACATCGGCGGCATTCTCAAGCACGCCCCGGCACTTTTGGCAATCACCAACCCGACGACCAACTCCTACAAGCGGTTAGTTCCCGGCTTTGAAGCGCCAGTAAACTTAGCTTATTCTCAAGGAAATCGATCGGCATCAGTGCGAATTCCCCTTTCCGGGAACAACCCGAAAGCCAAGCGCTTAGAATTCCGCTGTCCCGACGCGACATCCAACCCCTATTTAGCCTTTGCAGCCATGCTGTGTGCAGGCTTAGACGGCATCAAAAATCAAATCGATCCGGGCGAACCTTTGGACGTAGATATCTATGACCTTTCCCCGGAAGAATTAGCCAAAGTTCCTTCTACTCCCGGTTCCTTGGAAGGCGCGTTAGAAGCTTTAGAAAAAGACCACGCTTTCTTAACAGAAACAGGCGTCTTTACCGAAGATTTCATCCAAACCTGGATTTCTTACAAACTCGACAACGAAGTCAACCCGATGCGGTTACGTCCTCACCCTTACGAGTTTGCTTTGTACTACGACTGTTAGAAAATTAAGAATCAAAAATGGAAATTATGCCATTTTTAATGCTTAATTAAAAAGAACGCCGCCCTAAAAAGTGGCGTTTTTTTTAGAACTTCTGGATCAGCGCCCAGACTTTGCCTTTACCGGAGACTATCTCGGCGACACCGCGAGTAGTAGCGCCCATTGTAGCGTCAGAGACATTCTCTACTGCCCATTTATTTGCTTTCTCATCAACGATGAATAAATCGTCAGCGGCAGTGCCTTCCTGAAGGCGATATATCTTATTCAGGATGAAACGTCGCCGCGCCTCAGCTTTTGGTAGGCCCCTAACTTCATCTGGATCGACAGATAGGACACTACCTGGTTTTAATGTACCTTTTGAAGTCTTAAAATTGCGATCGCTCTTTGCTGCTATTTGCACCCTGTGAAGTGGCAAACTTAACTGAGTTTCAGAGATAATCCAAACCGCAGCTAGCGCCCCACTTTTTCCCAAACCCAGAACCGCTGCAAAGGCTGTAAAAATTAACAAAGGCTTGAAATAATTCATCATATTTGTGCTTCTTTGTGTGTAATGTGCTGCTTGGAGATGGTGTCCGAAGACAATTACCCCGATCGAACCTTATTGATTGCGGGTAATTGATGGGAGGCGTTGCTGATTGACGGTATGAAAGGCTAAATATGCCAGTCAGAGAAACCAGTATCGACAAAGCTTGGGAATTTTCAACTTATTTTTTTCATACCCTGATTAAGCAACACCTGATGGGACACCAGATGATTATAAATTAGCAATTAGCAATCAAGTAAGTAAGTACGTGAGAATAATTATTTTGATAGAACCCATTTAATATAGTTTCCGGTTGTATCGGTATTGTTTAAACCGTTAACAGTTAACTGTTAACCGTCAACATCACCTGACGGTGCAACCGGAATTGATATTAGATGCAAACTAGATCCAGTACGTGGTGACATACTCCTACACTGACTCTTAGAGTACAGTGTAGGCTTCCAAGACAATCCGGCTATCGCTTAGGAGACTCTTGGCTTTAAGAACGGGATGCCCCACCGCTCTGTTCTTTATATTTATCGCTGCATTATGGTCACGGTCTAGACTACATCCACAATGGGGGCAGTCGTGCCAGCGTTGATACAGTTTTTTAGGAACTTTCACACCACAATTAGAACAATCTTGACTCGTACCAGACGCTTGAACCGGGATCACCAATAAACCAGCTTTCTCGGCTTTGTTTATCAGTATCGACAGAAAGCTTGACCATCCAGCATCAAGTACAGACTTTGCTAACCGGGTACGCGCAAGTCCCTTAACATTCAAATCTTCAACTGCAACAACATCATATTTTTCCAATAAGTTGTTCGCCGTTTTGAAATGAAAATCTTTGCGTTTGTCTGCAACTTTTTTATGTTGTTTGCCTAGTTGTTTTACTGCTTTTTGTCTGCGATTACTACCTTTTTTACGACGAGAGACACGTTTTTGAATAACTTTTAAACGTTTCTGTGATTTTCGGTAGTGTTGGGGAATAGCAACAGTTTCACCTTCAGAAGTTGTCAAAAACTCCTTTAGACCAACATCAATCCCAGTCATTGACCTTGGATTTATATCAGGCTTGATTTCGGGAACGGTTGAATCTTCCAAGCTTAGAGTTACATAGTAACCGTCAGCTTTTTTCGTGATAGATGCGGTTTTAATTTTAAAATCATCCGGTAGCGGTCGATGCAAAATAACTTTAATTTGACCTAATTTGGGCAAAGAAATTCTACCATTGGCAATACAATCAGGTTTAATTCTTGGGTATAAGAAAGTTCTGTATCTACTACGAGCTTTAAATCTTGGTTTTCCGCTACGTTTTCCGTTGCTATCCCCCTTTACAAATCGGTCAAAAGTTGTTTTCACTCGCTTGACAACATCCTGCAAAACATCGGAATAAACATCTTTGTAATGAGGATGCGTCTCTTTCAACTTAGGGAGTGTTCTTTTTTGCCCAAAATATTCGGGGTAATCTCGCAGCTCCGGGAGATGACAAACAAGTGGACAGGCATTGATTGGACAACGATTTTGCTCATACCAATTAAATCTATCTGCCAGCAAATAATTATATTGAGCGCAACACATAGACAACCATCGGTCTATTTCTTGCGCTTGCTGTTTTGTTGGACGTAGCTTGTATTGGTATGCCGTTTTCACCTGTTATTTACCTCCTGTTATAGATATGATAGCATAGACGTGATAACAATGGGTAGACAAAAATATGAAAACTACAAGATTAAATGTGCGGATGTCCGAACGTCGATTGAATAAATTAAGGGCGTATGCAGTAAGTAAAGATAAAACAGTAACCCAAATAGTGGAGGACTGGGTTGACCAACTGCCGAACACAGAAATTGGCAAAAACTCAACTACCCTTCTCCCGGTCATTTTTGCGGATTGATATGGTCAAAGGGTGTCTCATTTTTGCCTCGCAATTCCTCTCATCACCTCCCTTCGGGTAGGTGAGAGGCTCCTTGCTGTTCGTGCTGAATGGGGACTCGTGGAGGCGTACAGTATAGAAGTTGCCGAACAGGCACACCGATCGCCCGATCGACCGCCAGCAATTTGTTACCCTAAAAGTAGAATCATTCCTCCCTCAACGCATCCCATGAACAACGCCTCTCCCCTGATTCAAACCGTGACTCCAGAACGCTGGGCCGGGTTTAGCATGGACTTCATAGGGGCGGGTTGCACAGGTTTGTTGGTCAAAAACGGCCGCGCCGTGCGTACCCTGAAATCCGGGCGCCATTTCAGCTTCGCCCTTCCCCTACTGGAACAGTGTCAAATTGTCCTCGTAGATACCAAACTTCGCAACTTGGACGTGCAGTCCCACGGAGATTTTTTGTCTAAGGATAGATTTTTAATTGATGCGACTTTGACGGTTATTTATCAAGTTATAGATCCGAAACGGGTAGCTTTGGAATTGTCCGATCCGATCGCGGCTTTAGCAAGTGCAGTTAAAGATTGTATGGGATTAGCGATCGGGCAATTTTCTTTACAACAGCTTATCACCCAAGGTCGGCTGTTGCTGCGCCAAAATTTGCTCGATCGCGTCCAAGACTTTTATCCCCTAGGTTTTAATTTAGAAGACGTGCGAATTGGCGATGTCAGCTTCCCCGAAACCAACGGAGTGATTCGCCAAGTTGAGGGAATGAGTGCGCGACAGGAAGCAGAAAATTCGGCCGCCCTGCAAATGAGAATTGCTGAAGCTGGCCGCCCGATCGCACCTCAAGCTCCCGTCCAGCAGTTAAACTTAATTTCAGGTCATTCTCCGGCGAGTCTTCCAGCTTCTGAAACAGCAGCATCATTCGATCGCGATTTGCAACAACTGACAGAACAACTCGCTCAAAATAGTCTCCCACCCGCGAGAAATTCACCTTCACTTGCACCGACGGTACTCGCCAGCAGCGATCGCAAAAATACTGCATATTTAATCTACAAGTTTTCTGGACAGGCGATCGGTTTAACGGCCAATCCTTTTACAATTGGGCGCGAACCTACCAACAGTTTAGTTTTGCAAGATCCGCAAAGTTCCCGCTACCACGCCCAAATCCGCCGCGCCACTGACGAAGTTGGCAAACAGCGATATCAACTTGTCGATAGCGGCAGTTCCAACGGCACTTTTGTCGGAGGGCAGAGGCTGGCTGCTAATGAGCCTTTTTGGTTGGCAAATGGTTGCGAAATTGCGATCGGCGACCAAAAATGGGTGTTTCAAGACGGGTGAAAACTACCCTTTTTTCGATCGAACTTAACGCCCTGTCCAAACTCGGACTACGGGTATTTTCTGATACTAATTTTATTTATTTGTACTTAGGCTGACCGTAGGGCGATCGGTGAGAATAGTAGCTGTAAAAATCGGATTTTCAAACCCATACCGAGATTGATGTCAGCCTGAAATCCAATGAATGCAAGGATTGTGGGAAAGAAGTTACAGGATGAATGTGTATTTTGACTGAGTTTTAACCCGAAAAATGTCAGTAATTCGGGCGATCGACCGCATCGCGAAGTTCAAAAAAAGTAGGTGTCAACTTATACCAAAAAACTGTTCCTTAGTGAACCGTTTTATTTGTTCAAATATGGCAGATCCTAAGACAAGATATTTTGAGTTTCGACGATCGAAATATTAGCAATCAACCGATCGCCCACATCCCAAAACAAAAATAACAGGTGTTATTTTATACTAAAGAAAGGTTCTTGCACGAACATTTTGATTATTGAAAATATGAGGAGGAAATCAGACTAATTTAAGATTGAGGGAGGCCAATAAATTGAACTGATAAATTGTGTGCAAGTCACGATCGCGTAAAAGTACAAAATTTAGGCAAAATCTTTAGTTGTCTATATTTTAGAGAGGGAGAATTGGCAAATTATGGAAGAGATCGAGGCGCCATTCGAGCAAGGAGTCAAGTAGCTGCACGATCGGGATTTTGAGCAGGCGATCGCGCTTTCCCTTGCAAGTGCTGCAACTCGATCCCAACTATACCGACGCTTGGAAGTGTCCCGGCTTGGCCTTCGGACACGTGAAGCACATCGCCCGTACCCAATTCCAAATGTCCCTGAGTAGAATTCTCTTCCCAACCCTAGGGGGGATATCTCCACAAGCATTTCGAGGGAGAATTTGTCAAGATTGAAAATATAACGAGAGGACAACCCCATGAGCTTTTCTATACAATCGATTTATACCTGGTACCGCGAGACGCTCCGCAACCCCAAGTACCGCTGGTGGATTATTCTGGGAACACTGGCATATCTGGTAAGCCCGATCGACATTGCGCCGGATTTCCTCCCCGTAGTCGGACAAATTGACGATGTGGCGATCGCAGTATTGCTGATTTCCGAAGTGTCCCAAATGGCGATCGACTATTTTAAATCCCGCCAAACACAGACAGCCTCAGCCTCAGAACCAACCGACACCTATTCAGAAGGGACACCCCGCACCGTAGATGTAGAAGCCTCTTCTGTACAATAGTTGCCAAAAATAACTGAATAGTTTACAGCTTTTTGAGAGTGAGTGGGAGCAGAAAACATCGGCTCCCTTTTGCATGGGCGCTGCTAAACTCATGGGTGGGCGATCGAACAGGTTCTTCGTGAGGACTTCAGTCCTTTCCAGGTTCTTCGTTTCCAGGTTCTTCGTGAGGACTTCAGTCCTTTCCAGGTTCTTCGTGAGGACTTCAGTCCTCATAATTTTAAAGAATAAAAACTGAGGACTAAAGTCCTGACTACAAACAATCGAACATGATATGATTTTGAGCTTGAGGAATCGGTGTTAACAGCAAATTTTTATTTATGCAGTTTAGCGACTTAGTAGAAAAACTGAATTTAGCCAACAGTCACAGCCTAAATGCCTCCAGCGCGGACGATCGAGAAATTACAGGCACCGCCCCAGTCGATGAAGCCACATCGGGTACGATCAGTTACATAGAAGGAGCTAAATTTGCCGCTCATGCAGCCACTACAAACGCTTCAGCCTTAATTTTACCCTTAGATGAAGGCTTGCAAGCTCAATGCAGCGATCGCAACATTGCTTGGATTTCCGCAGCAGATCCCCGATTGCTATTTGCTCAAACCATCGGCCTTTTTTACCAACCATTTCGCCCAGCATCCGAAATACATCCCTCCGCTACAGTTCACCCCGAAGCTGAAATCGGTGAAAATGTCAGTATCGGCCCCCACAGCGTGATTCAAGCAAAAGTCAAAATCGGCAATAACGTTTGCATTCATCCAAATGTCGTAATTTACCCAGATGCGGTAATTGGCGAAAATACAGTTCTACACGCTAACTGTGTGATTCACGAACGTGCTCGCATCGGGGCAAATTGCGTCATTCACAGCGGTGCGGCGATCGGGAGCGAAGGTTTTGGGTTTGTGCCGACAGCCTCAGGATGGGTGAAAATGGAGCAGTCTGGCTGCACGGTATTGGAAGAGGGCGTTGAGGTGGGTTGCAACAGCACGATCGACAGGCCCGCCGTCGGAGAAACCCGCATCGGCCAGAATACCAAAATCGACAATTTAGTACACGTAGGTCACGGCTGTCAAATCGGGAAAAATTGCGCTTTTGCCGCCCACGTCGGCTTAGCGGGCGGAGTAATAATTGGCAATAATGTAATTTTGGCAGGTCAAGTAGGAATAGCCAATCAAGCTAAAATTGGAGATGGCGCGATCGCCACAGCCAAAGCCGGAATTCACAGCGACGTGCCCGCAGGTGCGATCGTGACTGGGGTTCCAGCAATTCCCCACAAACTCTTTCTCAAAGCCGCTGCTGTGTACAACCGCTTACCCGAAATGTACCAGTCCCTGAGACAAATTCAGCGCCGGATCGATCGCCTTTGAAGAAAAAACTCCGATGGAAGCAGCTATAAATCACAAGCTGGAAGGCTTAATTATCAAAGGTTTTATTTTTTTAGAGTTTTGCTGAAAAATATTTTTAGTAAAACGCATAAATTTAAGTATATATTTTTGATAATGCTACAAATCGGCACAAAAGCTTATTTGCAAATCGCAGGTATTCCCCGATCGCTTCTCAACATAATGATTGAAACTGCCACAGATCCACTTACAGGAAAAGCCCTGCTTCAAAAACTCAAAGAACTCGCTCACTTGCCCAAACGAGAAACCGCAAAACACTGCGGCTACTACTCTACAACAAAAAACGATCGCACCCGCGTTAATCTCAGCGGTTTTTACAATGCTGTACTCGCCGCCAAGGGGATTCCCTTAAGTTCAGAACGCAAAAAAGATGGTCGGGGTAGAGAAGCAGCTTATCGCGCCAGCGTCCACAAAAACGGTCAAATTGTACTCGGTACGGCTTACACTGAATCGATGGGATTAACACCCGGAGATCGGTTTGAAATTAAGTTGGGTTACAAGCACATTCACCTGATCCAGGTAGATGGCGATCGCAGTCAGGATCGGAATCCGAGCTCAAGCGAGGAAGACGAAACCGATAATGCCGAGGAATAATGCTTTAAGACCACTAAGGTGAAGATAAATTAACAATTAATCTCTAATTCGATTAATTGTGCATCTTCCAACGATCGCACGGGTATAATGCCGATAAAACCGGGTTTGACATTATAGCATTTCCGGTAAATGACTTAAAAAAAGTTTGTAGTGAGGACTTTAGTCAAGCGTAATGGATGCGGACTAAAGTCCTCACTACAAACCTATTTTATTGTGTGGTTCTAGCTAACATGATTTTATTAGTCAATATCCGATCGCCAAACCAAACATATTCGGCAGAAACCTGGTTTAACAGCGTAAGTCCTATTACCCATAAATCGCTGCACTCTCTTCTATTTGTGAGACAATCGCTTAAATGTGGAACAGCCTGAATAACCTGCGACTGGTGTCGCCATCAATACCGGCAATTGTCAAAGTAATTGTTTTTTTCTCAACTTGGGCTTGTTTGTGGCTGCCCGTAGCAATTATACTGGCGATCGCCCTCAAATGGCATCCGCCCCAACCCTTAGGCAACAAAAAACTGCCTTTACTAGCTTCCCTCTACTTAATTGTCCCCTTAATTTTGTGGGCGACAACTTGGATCGAAGGCGCATCTTTGGCTGACTGGGGTTGGGATTGGCAACCCGCAACTTTCATATCCTCGCTGCTGGGATTAACATTAGCAGTAGTCAGCTTAACCATTTTGTTCGGCGTGCAATTAACCGCTGGTTGGCTGGAACTACAAAACACCAAAGTTCAAACCGAAACAGGCGAAACAATCATTCATTTTCCGGCTTCAATTCTGAAGCCTTCAACTCTCGTGACTCTGTTATTAGCCCTGTGGATTAGCGCGACAGAAGAGTTAATCTTTCGCGGCTGTTTGCAAAATCTACTCCAGCAAGATTACTCAATACTAACCGCAGGTGCGATCGCCAGTTTGATTTTTGCGATCGCCCACCTAATTTGGGCAGCAAAAGAAACTATACCGCAACTACCTGGATTGTGGCTGATGGGTCTGGTTTTAATTTTAGCCCGCATCACCGACAATGGTAGCTTAGGATTGGCGATCGGACTCCACGCCGGATGGATTTGGGGTATAACTACCGTAGATACAGAAGGACTAATTAATCAAACCAACAAAGTACCGGAATGGATTACAGGAATAGCAGCAAAACCCCTCGCAGGTGCGGCCGGAATCCTGTTATTGCTAGCAACAGCAGCCGTAATTTTGTTAATCTAAATAAGACTTATTGCTAGAGGTATGTTGTTGGGCTTTAGCCCTCAGATAGCTGAGGTATGTTGTTGGGCTTTAGCCCTCAGATAGCTGAGATATATTGTTGGGCTTTAGCCCTCAGATAGCTGAGATATATTGTTGGGCTTTAGCCCTCAGATAGCTGA
>NZ_JAEQCB010000135.1:0-7630 GCF_020738785.1 Microcoleus sp. PH2017_05_CCC_O_A
AAAAGCCTCAAATGATTGCAGAGCAATTATTTGAGGTTTTGAGAATTCTGAATTCTTTTGAAATTAAATCCGATCGAATATCTGCGGAATGTGGGTTGTTGTGTCGGTTGCAATGTTTTATTAACTTAAATTAAGCCTAAATTACTAACTAATATGAATTTTAATTATCGAGTTTAAGCTTTACGATAGTTTTTTTTTATAAGCATTGCCAATCTATTTAATTACCGCTTAAGGTTGTGGCATCGCGGTCAATTAATTAAAAGACTCAAAGACCGTCCAAGCCAAGAATAGTCAAATCAGGATTGAGGTTGTTGTCTGTCTGTCAACTCATTAATCAGGAAATGAAAGGCATAGTTATGAACTACTCGCAAACACATCACGGCGAAAAACATTACTGCGATAAATTTCACTGTCCTCAGCCTCAAAAGCTTACTTGCAATCAGTTTTGTATCAATTGCGATCGAACAGTAGGGCCTCATCGGACCACGCAACTGAAGTCAGAGTTTGTGCAGGTGACACAGAAAGAACTGGCTCTTCAAGAACACTTACCTCCTCGTTTAAAGCTGAATTTAACTTACGGCTATCTACCAGGTAGACTACGGAGTATCCCAGAGGATTGTTGGCCGTCATCTACCCGTACTTGGCCGAGAACTGCACCGAAGAAGAATGATTGTGAGCCTGTGTTGGGATATTACAGGTATACTTTGGTTGAACATCCTGGGGATTCGAGTGGCCGTGGTGGGAAGTTGTTTTGGCTGATGGTAATTGGTGTGGCGGTGTGGTTCTGGTTTTTCCGCTGATTGTCCGGTAATTCAGGGGGCGAAATGATGAAGTATTTTTTCCTATTTTTGATAGCTTTAGTTCTGTCTAGAGAAGTAGCAGTAGCTCATCCTTCTCCCGAATTCTTGGCTGCAAGAAATACGATCGCAGGCAAAAATACTGAATTAGTATCTGTTCGCTTAGCCGATCGCAATGCAGTGGCAACAAATGGCGTCACCTTTGAAACAGTAATACCCGATCGGTTGTTAAGAATACCCAAAGACGCCGAAAGCGATCCCACACCCATAGAATTTGGTATTTGCATCACCAATAACACATCTGCACCGGTGCGAATTCGCAGGGATAGCCTAATGCCTGAAGTCCTGGGGTTAAATAACGAATTTATTTTCCCTGAAATACTTAAATTCCGACCTCTAACATTTACTGAAGCCGACTTTCCTTTAATTCCACCCAAACAAAATCTTACATTAATCTGGCAAGGTTTCTTGCACAGTTATAAGATTGCTAATAAGAAGGTGTTAGGAATAAAAGTCACAGATGATAGGTCGAAAATATTTTTTGTTTTTTCACCGAAACCGGGTACTTTTCAGATTCGCTTGAAATATAGCAATACTGATGAAGAGACCACATCTGAAGACATGAAAATCCTCGAATCTAAGCACATGGAAGGAGTTTTAACAGGTCGATTATCTAGTCCATGGCGAAAAATTATGTTCGTGGATTCGGAAAATACAAGTACGGGCAAGATTGCTGAATTGCCCGAAGTTAGATCGACAGAAAATAATGCAGTTGAGGTCAATGGTATCGGCTTTGAAGCTGTATTACCAACTCGGGTATTCAACATACCAGAAAATCGGACAGACACATCTACACCTATACGTCTTGGTCTTCGCATTACCAACCAAACTTCAGAACCCATCACATTCAGCAGCAAGAATAATCTTCTGCTAGAAATCATTGACTCGAATGGTAAAAAAGTAACTTCTGGAGGATTCGTTAGATGGAACTATATGTTTCCTACACAAGTGAATTTTCCATGGATTCCACCAGGAGAAAGCTTCTCATTATTTTGGTCTGGAAATTTTAGCTGGTGGAATTTGACTAAGCTCACGTTATTTATATCGAAGTACAATGGTAGCGATCCTCAGTCATTCGTATCATTCAAACCTGGTATTTATCGGATTCGATTTACGTACAATAATACCCATTCCGAGATCGTATATTCTGACAGATTGAAAAGACAATTTATCAGATCTAAAAGAAAAGCTTTAACAGTTCATTTCTCCACTCCTTGGGTAGAAATCAAATTAGTAGAGCCTTGAAAAAACTTGGCTCATCATTACATTCAGCATCTTTTTCATGCAAAATAGAGCTTATCAAAGGAAAAATTACCAACATGAAAACTCAAAAATACTCTCTCGCGATTTTAGTGACAATTCTACTGATAGAGCGGACATGCAAGTCAAGTTTTGCTTTTTATCTTACAGGGCAAACAACAAGTCAATCAGCATCTTTACCGATGGCTGTTCCAGCTCTCAATATCAATGGAACTGTTACTGTTACAACTAAAGATATTACAGAAATAAAGTTAGGCGGAACTGACGATTTTTTGAATGTACTCAGACAGTCTTATGGAGCTTTTGCACAATTTGAACCGGGTAGTAATTTAGAAGGCGGTTTTAATGTTAAGACTTACTACCCTTGTACTCCTGGAACTTCGTGCGGAGCTGAGCTAAATCAAGTTGACCCAAGTTTTTCTGCTAAATCTGGTGGAATAGGGGCTTCTATTTTTGTAGATTATGAGGGATACCCTCAACAGCCACTAGCGTACGATTCTGTTCACTGGATTCAAAGAATAAAAGCTGATACTGGCGGTCAGTTACTCAAATTTAGTGATAACTTAACCGCTGCATATTTCGACCTAATTGATATTCCTTCTCGTGACTCTCTCGATCCAGAAATTGCTAAACTTCCTTGGTATCCGGGATCCTATTCAAATGAGCTTAACCCTGCAACAGGATGGCCTTCATATACCTTCTATGATGTCCCGTATAACGCCACACAAGAGCCAAAACCAAGTTTCGTTTACGATCATGACTGGAATTTTGAATTATACTTGGTTTCATTTGAAGGTACAGCTAATTCTCTGGATAAATATAAGATTTATCATGGGATGTCATGGGGCTGGACAAGTAAATTCACTCCTTGTGTCCCCAGTAGCGGTGGTGGTGGATGCGAGCCGGGAAACTCTACTCAGGCTGTCAGTGCAAATGTTTATAATCAAGGTTTAAATAACAATTCCACAGCGAACTTTGCACTCAAAAATGGTCATAAGCTAACCATGAAAGATATATACCTGGCAGGAATCAGCAGCAAGTTACTTCAAGACCCACAACTATCGTATGTTGACGATACTCTCACTGCAAAAACTCAAAATGTTTCATCTAAAAACACCGACGACGATGCCCTCCCCGTAGAAGCCGTTCCCGAACCTACTACCGCATTAGGAACACTATTTGCCCTAGCCATATTGCCTGTCATTACCAGACTAAAAAATAGGAAAAACAAAGAGTAATGAAAAGCCTCTACACCATCCTGTTTGCCCTCAGCATCATTCTCATCAACCCTTGGGGAAGCAGCCGGGGCATCATCTGGACTTCCCCCAAGGTATTAATTATCTGGCTAATAGTAGGAGTCAATCTCGCTCTTTTGTGGGAAGAAAGAAAAGTCCTAACCATTTCCAGACAATGGAAGATTTCTCTAATACTTTGGACAATATTTCTCTCCATAGGAGCCATCTCTACTCTGCACAGTCCCTTTCCCTTAACCTCTTTTCTCGGTCAAGACCAAATGGGCGACGGTTGGCTGTACTGGCTGTTAATCGCCGCCTTCACCCTCAGCAACAGCTTGCTATTAACCGTACAGCCGCAACTGATCAATTCCCAATTCCAAGGATTGCTAATTGGTGGCATCATTCTTTCTCTTAGTATCTTCCCCCAAATCATTGACTGGCGGATTGACTACACCGCTACAATGGGGAAACAAATCAGAGGCGATGTCTTAGCCAGCAGCATTTTTCAAGGACAGCAGCCCATAGGATTGTACTCCCACCGCGGCCACGCAGCCGTAGTTTTAGCGTTGACGGCAATTACTGCTATTGTCGGTTGGTTTTGGAGATTTACGAATACTAAATTAACTGCAATTACTTTGATTTTAGCTGTTCCCGCACTGCTGCTAACTTCTACCCGCAGTGCAATTGTAGCTTTGATTGTTGCCTGTGCTTATTTGTTGGGACGCCAATACTACAAAATTCTCACCGGTATAGCCCTGATGGGCGCCCTCGCTGCGGGCATCATGACGCTTAACAGACCCCTCAACTGGCAAAAACCGAGCATCGAACAAGTCATGTCCAGCCGATCGCCCATGTGGGAACTTGCAGCCCGAGGAATCAAAAAACGCCCGTTATTTGGATGGGGATTCGACGGCTTAGGGATTGCTTATCCATATATCAGAAATCCTCAGGTAACTCCCAGAGTCGTCAACTTGAACGAGTTTACCTACGACTATATTAACATAAAAGGTGAAATTAGCACCAGAGAAATTCCTACTTATAAAGCTCACAATTGGATTCTCGATACAACTGTATCAGTTGGTATTTTGGGGCTGATTGCTGGCATTGCACTTTGGGGATATTATTTATCTTTAGCGCTGCAATCCTCTATTGGCGGGATTGCAGCAGTTGCTATTGCTTATCTGGTTTTTGCTGTTACCTGGTTTGATTGCGCTCAATACGCACATATTGCCTGGTGGACTCTCAGTTTCGCTGCTGTTAGATATCCTTGTTCTCAAGATAACGAGAAAAGAAGATTAATTTCACTTCAAGTTCAGTTTTATATATTTTTGGGTATATTTATCGTCTCGTTAATCGGAAGTTTTTATGTAACTAATTTCAATAATATCAACAACTTTATTGTCAAAGCAAAATCATCGCTATTTCCCGGACAACTGTTAGGCTGCGGAAGTTCCAGCGGCGGGCCAACGGATAATCCGATAGATTCTCGATACGGAAAACAATCTTATCCTTGGACATCCGAAATTAAATGGAGTTGTGCATACAATATCCAAGACTTCCAAGGCGGCACTCTGATTGACAGGTTTAATTTTGCCCGAGATATTGCTGCTGCTAACGGTGGCGGAGTTGTCTATTTTCCAGCGGGGACTTATGAGTTTCCAGACAGTATCTATTTGAAGTCGGGAGTTGTCATCCGAGGGGAAACTCCCGCAATGACAGATGCTAAACAAACTTTGTACAATCCTCCGACAAAATTTGTGTTTCCTAAATACGAACCGCAACTTTCAGGGATGGGAACTCCGAACAGCACGGCTTTTAAAAGAATCTTTACTGAAAATCCTAATACTGATAGCAATATTGGTGTGGTTAATCTAGATATTAACCGATCGCCAATTTACTTGCTCAGCAATCTCGACTACAGTCAAAATAGAAATATTGTGGTTTACGGCCTCCGCAGCAATAACGTTGCCGAACCCAGTTCCTCAGTCCCAGACCTGAATTTTCAAGCAGCGTGGCAGCGATATGCCAATCCCTATGTCGCTAATATCAAAGTTAATGCTTTGGCTAATGTCTTAATTGCCAACAATCGACTTAACGATAGTATAACAGATAATTACCAGCAACCTGAATATCAAGTAAAATCTGACAAGACTGATGTTGTTGAAGAATATGATGTTAGATTCGACTATAGCAACCATTTCGGTATCTTAGTCAACCGTTCCAAGGCTGGCAAATCTGAAGAAAACTTTGTGCCGACGGCGGAACCAAGTGCTGAGCCGGGTCTGTTTCGCAAAGGTATTGCGATTCGCGATAATTGGGTTTATCATACCATGAGGGCGGGAATCCGAGCGTCGGGCAATGGCTTGGTTGTTAAAAATAATGCGATTCGAGATGATGCCCGCAAGCGCTGGTGGACGGACGATACAGGCGCGGGAGTCGCTGGGAAAAATACGAGTTTTAACAGTAGGGCGATCGAATGGGCCGGCTGGAATGTTTTAATACAAGATAATGACTTTCAAGTGTACCGACATCAACTGAAAGATTCCGAGTTTCTCAGCAATGACGGAGGGGGAATTGTGATTCATGCTTGCTGCGGCGGAACTTCGGTTCGGCAAGCGGAGATTGTCGGTAATACTGGCAATTCTTACATCGGTATTTCTCAAGTGCCTCGGATTCGAGATGTGAGGATTTTTGGGAATAAGTTATTGTCTAATGTTAAGGGTGATTGGCCTTTGATTTATGTGAATGCGGATACTGAGCAAAAAATTAATGGGATGCAGAATGCAATTGTAGAAAATAATACGGTTAAGGGCAGTTTGCTGGCAGTCGCGAGTCAGGGAGGAAGGGGAAATGCGATTAGAAATAACAGCGGTTTTAATGTTGGTTCGATTAAATCTTCTTGTCACGTTACTGTTAGTAAAAATAGGGGCTTTGTGAGTTTGCCTTGCTGGCGGCGCAGAAACGCAGGCGGCGGTTGAAACTAGGTTTACAAAAACGCAGGCGTTAGCTTTCCTGAAGGGTACTCGGCAGGACGGCGAGTGAAAAGCATAATATAATGTTTCTTATACCAATTATCTAAAATTGTGCAACACTCGAACACCCCCCTAGCCCCCCCCCATGAATCAGGGGGGGGACAAGAATACTGTTATTTCGTTAAAAATTGGTATTAAAAAGATGAGGTATGACAGCTTATAAGCAGTTCAACTAAGAAAGAGGGCTAAAGCCCAACAACGTACCTCATCTTTCATTCGATCCGCTATGGTTTCAACCGCGAGCGTTTTTTTGTTAGTGTTTCTTCGGGTTTTTGGGAAAGGGAATTCCTAAACTTTCATGGAAAACAAGCTGAGTTTTATATGTCAAGCGGCGGTTGACTTGTTTGATGATTTTTTCCAAAAGCGCATCGCCGGTTTTTTCAATGAGAGGTTGAGACATCGATCGAATAAACTTGGGAAAGCAAACCCCTACAGCTAAATCCAGCTTCCAGGTGGCGCTGGTAATCGCAGGCGGTAGCTGGGCGCGTTGCGACGCAGGCCAATCGGCTGCAAACTCGTCAGACGGTATCTCGACTAGCTTCATTGCCGATCGAAAATCCACTTCATATCCGGGCGAGGTATAATTCGGAACCGGGATAGTCTGAATCAAATAGCAGCCTTCAGCGTCAGGCGGCAGCAACTCTAAACCAATTCTTGCTTCAACTCGGTAGCCGAAGGCCCCAAAACGACCGATTAATAGATCGTAGCCGTTTTCGCCGATCGGCTGGGCCTTCATTGGCGCAGCGCACTGACAAAACCAAGTCTTGTGATTGTTGAAATGCTCGGCCACCGTTGCAGCATCGGCGTACATCTCCATGCTGTCTTCAAAGTGGGTGTGAAACCAAATCGGCTCAACTTCCTCGCCTGCATCCGCACCTGCACTTTCGGGCTGTCTGAAACTCGCATCTGCGTAGCAATTTTCGTCAGAAGCTTCAACAGTTTGATATTCAGCGGAATTCTGCTTCATCATATGCTCTCCTGCTAATACACGCCAATCAGTCGGGTTGAGGATGTGGTCGGGGAGTTTTCTCCCTACAATTGAGAAATTGATAGCAACAAAAGTTACCTTAGAAAAGCATAACTCGACTTGTCACCAACCCCAGTCTAAAGGCATGGGGCTTGAAAGAGGAAGGCTCACCACCTTCTTAATTCAGGACTAAACCAGTGTCTAGCCTACGTCTTTAAGACAAACTGAACTGTCTGGGAGTGGTATCCCGCAAAACGTTAAGAATGCCTCCCTAGTTTT
>NZ_JAEQCB010000135.1:7670-20920 GCF_020738785.1 Microcoleus sp. PH2017_05_CCC_O_A
ACTTTCATCACACCGAACTCTTGCGACTCCAAGGCGGTAGTAACAACAAATGTAAAGCCGTCCTGAAAGGACGGGGTTTCAAACCCATTTTTCTGATGAAAGCATTTGTAGCAGGAGCGACAGGTCAGACTGGCCGCCGAATCGTCGCAGAATTAGTCAAGCGTGGCATTCCAGTGCGTGCCCTCGTCCGAAATCTAGAGACAGCGAGGCAGATTTTACCACCGGAGGCAGAGTTAGTTACCGGCGATGTATTAAATGCCACTTCTCTGGGCGATGCGATCGGCGATAGTACGGTGTTGCTGTGCGCGACGGGGGCGGCCCCGGGTTTTGACCCGACTGCGCCTTACAAGGTGGATTTGGAGGGTACTAAAAATTTGGTGGAGGCAGCTAAGGCTAAGGGAATTGAGCATTTTGTGCTGGTGACTTCTCTGTGCGTTTCTCAGTTTTTTCACCCGCTGAATCTGTTTTGGCTGATTCTGGTTTGGAAGAAGCAGGCGGAGGAATATTTGCAAAAATCCGGCTTGACTTATACGATCGTCCGTCCGGGCGGTCTCAAAAATGAGGATAATTCAGATGCGATCATCATGAGGAGTGCAGATACACTGTTTGAAAGCAGCATTCCCCGCAGTAAGGTAGCTCAAGTCTGTGTGGAGGCGCTGTTTCAGCCTGCTTCTCGCAACAAGGTTGTGGAGATTGTGGCGAAGCCGGAGGCCCCGCAAAAGAGTTTTGAGGAGTTGTTTGCTGGCGTGGTTTGATTGAATTAGGACTGGTGCACTGGTTCCCAGAAACCGGGTTTTTTTACGAAAATACGCATTTACAGCCAACAATTTAGGTAAAAAACCCGGTTTCTTTAGTCCCTGGTAGCGAACCAAGAAACCGGGTTTTTTTACGGGTAAATCTAAAACTTGTACAGCGAAGTCGAAGTATCTAAAATCTAAAACTTGTACAGCGAAGTCGAAGAATCTCAAATCGGCTGACGCACCCGCGCCCAAGTCCCATCAGTACAAACCGCAGAGGAATTGCCAATTTTTCGATCGCCAAATCTGGCAAAATCTTAAGAGCTTGACAATCCGCCATTGAAATTTCCCCTTCCCCGCATGATGAAAACTCTCAAGTGGCCAGCTTGGTTCCCCTATCCGATTTCGTGGTTAAGGGCATTTGCTCTCGCTCAGAGTTTTAGTTTTGTCCTTCGCAGGGGCATTCCTTTCGCCAACGACGATATCGGCTTTCTGGCTCTGCTGCTGGCGGCTTGGCTGATTCAGTTACCTTTGTTCTTTGTCGCTCACTTTTTGGTCGTCAAAATCCTCAATCCCTTGCTGACTGTGCTGCCGGGCCGCTTTCGAGTGGCGCGCAAGTTCAAGCGGCGGCATACTGGAGTGCGATCGCACTTGCGAGAAGGGTTGAATGCTGTAGTAGTGATTTTTTTTGCATTCAATCTGGCGCTGTTGGTGCAAATGGCGATATATTATTGGCCAGCGCGATCGATCGATCCGGCGCAAATGCTCGCAGGAATCTCCACTCTCACAAATGTGGCGATCGCAGGTGAATTCGATTTCTGGCTGGTAAAATTGGCAGGAGCTTTATCGAGTTTAACGCTATTAGCCGCGCCGCTATACCAACACGATTTTCGCGTGCGGCGGATGCGGGCGGATCGAAAATTAGCCGAAATCGCCGAAATGGAAATGACTGCATTTGAAACCGAGAAACTGCGCCGCCGCCAAAAAAGTTTGCTGAGGCGATCGGAACTTCAAATTCTCGGATTTATAATTGTCATCGGCGCTGTAATTAGCTGCGCTGTTTTTTTGGTAGCAAATTTGCGGGGAAATCAGCAGTTTTCGCAGTCTGCGAGCGAGGTGAGAAAAATGCCACCGCTGGCTATGAAAACGGGCGATCCTTACATTCGAGCTTTGATGCGGACTATTTCTGCTAGCGAGTCCAATGTTTCTCGGCCTTATCACGTTGTTTACGGCGGAAAATATGTATTAGATTTGAGCCGTCATCCTGACTGGTGCGTGAAGATTGTTAACGGCCCGAATGTTGGCAAATGTACTACGGCGGCGGGTAGGTATCAATTTTTGACTTCAACTTGGAAAGATAAAGCGAAGCGCTATCATCCAAAGCCTGGTAATTTTGTATTGTGGCAAGATTACAGTTTTGAACCGGAATATCAAGATGCTGTGGTTTATGCTTGGTTGAGCGATCGCAAATTTTGGAAAGCCGATATTCCTGAGATGTTGCGACAGGAAAGATTAACTGATGTTTTGCGGATGCTGTCGGGAACTTGGACGAGTTTGGGATATGGAATTGAGAACAATTCTATGAGTTCAAGTTTGCCGAAAGTCTACCAGAAAGTGCTGCGAGAAGAATTGGCAAATGCTGGTTCTTAGGGAGTTATATCGGGAGCATCTCATTTTTGGAAAAAGCATTTTTTTTTACAGTGCGAGCTTAAGAGCTCGCGTGCTATATATAGCACGCGAGCGGGGACAGCACTACAAATGCAAAACAGAGATGCACCCGTTATATCAAATAGGTTCGTAGTGCGGACTTAAGTCCGCATATTAGGACTAAAGTCATCACTACGAAGAGTTTGTTGGCGATCGTGGGGGGGAGTTATCGGGGCAGTAAGGCCTGTTGCCGGAGATTTTATGCGGTGACAGGCATGACTGTCTCATGTAGCTAGTGTCGGGAGCATCTCATTTTTGCAAAAAGCATTTTTTTTACAGTGCGAGCTTAAGAGCTCGCGTATTGTACAATACGCGAGCTCTTAAGCTCGCACTACTACAAATGCAAAACTGAGATACACCCGCTAGTGTCTGTGTCGCAGCGGGCGATCGGCTTAAACAAACACTTTCTGTAACAAATTAATAAGATTTGCGATGGAGTTTGATAAGAGTTATGATACAGTTTAACTCGATCCCTGACTATCGTGAATAATTATTTCATGGTTTCATCCCTATTACCAATCCGAGTAACAATATAAATATTGAGCAAGCCCCGAGAAATTTGGAGGCTCTACGGATCAAATAAGGATACAGCTATGTTTTGCCTGAACCGAGAAACCAGACATTTAGGGCTAGTCGAAACCAGCAATAGGGAGATGCGAGGCTCTACAACCTCGGCTGCTAAAAATATCCGCAGAGTCCGATCGCGAGTGTATAAAGATGAGGCTTTAGTATCGGCCTCCCTGGCGGGACTTCCCGCTCTTTTAGCATCCCTAGAAAGCTTTCGCGAGTAGAGTTTGACAATTTCTCTTGTTGAACGTCGGGAGTTGACTTAGCTAATTATTGCCAGACTCCCGAAAAGATATTCTTGACTCCGATCGCAATTCTATTTAAGTCTTCTTTCAGCAGGGGCGGCCAAGAAACTCCTCTGGCCCGTCCTGCTTCAAATTGCAGCAAACTGTCTGCGGAGAGTAAATGGAGGGCCGAGATTAATTGGCGATCGAGCATTGGAGATTCTTGAAGCCCTTCAAACAATATTTTTAAAGCTAATAAAATCGATGTCACCTGTCCCGGTACGGGTGGCTGGCCTTCTTTGAGGCGCATCAGGAAGGCGTCGGGATTTTTCTTGGTTTCCAGGGCGGTTCCTTGGTCGATCAGAAAACTGCGGGCTGTTTTGTAATCCATTTGACGTGCGATCGAGTTCTTGCAATTAATCAGCAAATATTATATCATCTTTTGTCGCAGTATATTTGTTAATATAGCAGAATCAAGAATCAACAAGCAACTCGTAAGGCGCGCACTGTACAGCCGAAAGCTACTCGTGAAGTCCGCATTCTCATCTACCATACAAGCTCTCGGAAGGTTCGCATTGCACAGCCTACAGCTACTCTTGCTAGTTAGGGTTCAACAGTTGACAGTTGACAGTTGACAGTTGACAGTTTGAGAGCGACCTCTAGCTAGAAGGAAGAGGATTGGAGTAATGAATAGTCTGATTTTAATTTCTCCCTCACTCGTGAGAGGCTTTCAACCAATTATTTCTGGTAAGTTTTAGATAACGGAAAAATCAAACAATGGCAAAACGGCCGAAAAATAGCATAAACTCCCAGATTTATAGATACTTGTGGCTACTTGTGTTGTGTTTGAGCTTCCTGTTAGTTCCGGCTCTCAGAAAAATAGCTGTCGCCACCCCATTTCCCCCGCCCGCTCCTCTTGCAAATAATGCTAGTTTTGGAGCGGGAATTCAACGAACAATGGGGTTACTTGCAACCAGCACTCCCACAGAACGCCACCAAGTACGCATCCTATTTTACGGTCAATCCATCACTCAGCAAGATTGGTGGCAAGATGTAGTGCAGGACTTAAAAAAGCGATTTCCCGATGCAGATTTGATTGTGGAAAATCGCGCAATCGGAGGATTTGCCTCGTCTATTTTAATCCGTCCCAGCGAACATGATTTGTATCCTTTTTATCCAGACTTGCTGATTTTCCACGTCTACGGAGGTGAGGAAGATTACGAAGCGATAATTGCCAATGTCCGCCGCCGCACTACTAGCGAAATACTCTTGCATTCAGACCACATAACCTGGATTCCGACAGGTAAAAACGACAATGAAAATGAAGTCAAAGGCTACGAATGGCACAACACTCATTCTACCAAATGGTTGCCTGAGTTGGCAAATAAATACGGCTGCGAAATCGCGGAAATTCGCACACCTTGGCTCAGATATCTGACAGACAATCGCTTGCAGCCAAAACAGCTATTGAGCGACAGCATTCACCTCAACGCTTGGGGGAATTTTCTGCTAGCTGCTCTCATTAAACCCTACCTGCGATACAACCCAAGTTCTCCTCAAACAGCGCAGCAGAATTTAGTCAAAACTTATACAGTGGGCACTGATGTTAAGTGGCAGAATGGCAAGTTAGTTTTGGAGTTTGAAGGGAATCGGATAGATGCGATCGCCGATCGAAGCTTCAACGGCAAGGCAATTTCTGCTAAAATTGCGATCGACGGCAAAAAACCCTCAGAATTTCCCGAACTTTACAGCATCACCAGACCCAGCATTACTCTCGGCGTCGGTTGGCCAGCAATCATCCAAGTATCCAATCAAAAACCGCTCATCGTCGAAGATTGGAAAGCTACAATCACTGAGATTAACAGCGATGCTACCAAGTTTAAATTTGACGTAGTAGGTTCTCAAACAGGTTACGACGGCAGCGGTACCAACGACAAAATGTTTGTTTCAAAATCGGGCCGCGTCGCGATCGAACCGAGAAACTGGTGGCTGCAAAATGCCTATGAATACTCGAAAAAGCCTACTCCGAAAGGCTTTGAGATTTCGTGGCAAGTTAAGCCGATGTTTGTTGATTCATACATTCCGCCACAAATTGCAGATTCAAGTCGCGAATATCCTACAACATTGGCTCAGAATTTGAGCAACTCCAAACACATCCTCGAAATCGTCCCCGAAACAGACGGGACAGTTCCTATTCAAGCAATTCGAGTTTATCGCCCTCCTTATATTCCGGCGCCATGAAGAAGGACTAAAGTCCTCACTACGAACTTAATTTATGTAGTTATTTCTTCAACCTGCGGAGGCAGGTTTCGTTTGTATAGACGCGGTTTCAACCGCCGAGTTTTCTGTATAGACGCGGTTTCAACCGCCGAGTTTTCTAACAACAATTACCCCCCGCTTCTCGTAATTCCCAACTCGTGAAACATCAACAGCGATAAAAAGAAATCCGCCACAAAAACAAACACCCAAGAAGTCACAACCGCCGCCGTTGCAGCTTGGCCTACCCCTTTCCCTCCGCCCGCCGTCGTCAACCCCCAACCGCAACCGACAAGCGCAATTATCAACCCAAAAATTACACTCTTAATTGCCACAGTTACTAAATCCCAAGGCCCCAAAAAAGTCCGCACCGATTCCAAAAATACCGAAGGTTCCAACTCATAAAAATTAACCGCCACAAACAACCCGCCCAAAATCCCCACCGCCACCGAAAAAATTGTTAAAATCGGCAACATGACACAGCAAGCTATCACCCTCGGGACTACCAAATAATCAACGGGATTTGTTCTCAACATATACAGGGCGTCTATTTGTTCCGTCACCTGCATTTCTCCTATCTCTGCGGCAAAGGCAGAACCTACTTGTCCCGCCACCACGCCCGCCGTTAAAACTGGTGCTAATTCGCGGCAAAATGCCACTGCAAAAGCACCTCCCACCGCCCCAACCGCCCCAAACCGAATCAATTCTCTCGCGGATTGAACAGTAAAAATCATGCCTGCAAAAAAGGCTATTAGCAGCACGGAGCGCAAAGAATCCAAGCCTACTGTGACTAAATGTTCCATGATTTTGCGGCGGTCAATTTTGCCTTGGAGTAGGCGCAGCAAGACTTGGCCACCTAGGAACAGCGTCACTAAAAAACGCTGAAACCACCTGTTCTTGAAGGTTTCATCTAAATGTCGATCGCGCTTTTGGTAATTTTTAACCAATGACTGACTGCTGGCGATTAATTGCAAATACGGCGAAGCACTGCCACTACTGAGATTTTCGCCAATTGTACAGCAATTATTGCACAATTTGTCAACATATAGCGGTTATCACAAAAATGAGGTACGTTGTTGGGCTTTAGCCCCCTAAGTTTAGTAGTTATATGAGCTGTCTGTTATACCTCATCTTTTTGAGAAAGGCTATATATTTTTTAAGTCTGCCAGCCCTGCGGTTGGTAACTTATACAAAAGGTATGCAGTTGCACAAAGCGCGCTCTTTATAATATAAGCTAAGAGCGCTGAAGCGCAACTACGTACCAAAGAATTAATTTCTATTGATTACTCGGCAAGCAACAAGTCGATAAACTTATCCAACTCTTCATTATACTTTTGGGCTTGCTCCTTGCCAATTCTTACCAGAGTTGATATTTTATCTGCCGAGGCGTCATCAATCGGCAGCCGCTCTTCGTCACTTAAATCTGGAGAAATTCTCAAATATTGATTGGGTTTGTCAATGGCATCAAAAATTTGGATAATTTGATAATCTATAGTTTCAGCAACTCCCGTCATCATGATATTAATCAAAGGCTGAACCCACTCAATTTTACCCCAATTTTTCACTTCCTCGTAGGGGAATTTTTTCTGAGCTTGTCCCGTCCCCAGCGATAAAATTACCATATCTTTTGCTGTCGGGCCTTTGTCGGAGCGAGTCTCGGGAATTCTTAATTTATTTCTCACTTCGGCATAGGCACAAAGTGCGGGATTGTTGGCGAATACTCCTCCGTCAATTAAAGCATAGGATTCGTTTGTCAAAGAGTAGATTTTGGGAAGTTCAAAGTAAGAGGGAGCAGCAGATGTGGCTCTGGCGATATCTCTGAGAAAATAGTCTGCTGCTGGATATTTTTTAGCATCTATTTGATTGAAAAAATGAGCTTTTCTCCTTTCGACATCGTAACTGGAAATTAAACAAGGTTTCAGGAGTTGGCTGAGTTTGCAATCTTTGAAGTTTTGCCAACAGAATTTTTCTAACGCATCGCTCGGATATTTCTCATCTATCAAACCGTCTAGAGATTCGAGTGTTTTCAAAAATGAACTTTGAAAAAAGTCGATGCCACTATCGATCGAAAAATTAACCGCGTCTTGGGCAGTCCACTGAGGCCTGCTGGAATTTTTTGCATCCGGAAACAAATAGAGACAGGTTAAAATTCCTCCCGCACTCGTGCCGGCGATTAAATCAAAATAGTCAGCTATTCTGGCATCTGAGTTGCCGCTTTTTTGTTGTAGCTTTGACTCTAGGGTGACTCCAATTTGCGCGGGGATAATCCCTCTAATTCCGCCTCCATCTATCGATAAAACTCGGGTATATTTAGCCATGTTTTTGCCTTTTCTCGATATTTGCTAGTTCGTTACCAGAAAGAATTGGTTGAAAGCCCCAAGCCCGGGAGAAATTAAAATCAGACTATTCATTACTCCAATCCTCGGACTTAAGCGTAGAGGTCGCTGTCAACTGTCAACTGTCAACTGTCAACTGAATGAAAGTCCCGGACTAAAAAACTGGTTGGACGCGATATTTAGTGGCAAGCTGCGCCTCTGCACGCCCTAGAAATATTAGATTTTGCGTCCGAGACTGGCCCAATCTAACATCTCAAATTTAAGTTTAATTGGCTGGCTGCGAGGGTGTAGCGAAAAATATATTCTACAATTTCTACATAATTGTAGGCGGCGGCGGTTGAGTCTGCCCAGACTGTGATGCCGTGATCGCGAATTAACAACGCGGGTACAGAGGGTACACAAACGGCGAAATATTCACAAATTTCCTTGGCTATTTTAGGCACTTCTAAATAATTTGCAAATAGGGGTATCGCCACCTGTGGGTTTTCCTCCCACACCCCCAAACCTTTCAGCATTTCGATCGCAGGTAAAGGCACTGAATCATCTGCTGTTAGCCGAGAAACTAAATTTGCCTCGATTGAGTGTACGTGATAGCAAGCTTTAGCGCCTGGAAAACAATCGTAAACGGCTAAGTGAATGCTGGTTTCGGCGGAAGGGCGGCTGTCTGGAACGGGTTGTTCGACGATCGCGCCTTCGGAGCTCATTCTGATAAAATCTGAAGGGGTTAACTGCCCTTTCTGGCGGCCGCTAGCAGTAATCCAAAAACTGCCGTCTGGTAAGCGGGCTGAAAGATTGCCAGCAGTCCCAGCCATCCAACCGCGATCGTAAAAATGTTTGGCTGCTACAATTAAATCCGATCTCACATCCTCACTCATTCTCTACTAATCCTCAGTTTTTTATCTACCTTTTACGTTAATAGGAATTGTGCTGGCATATCTAAGTGCAGGGTGTGCAACGCGCACTTTACCAATAGACAAGATTGCATAAGTCTTCGATCGATCCTTCAACCGCAGATGTCAGACAGATAAACACAGATAAACGCAGATAATTTCAGGGTGTTTTCCGATTTTTGCAATTCAAGTCTAATACACATACCGCAGCCCTATGCCCCATGCCCCATGCCCCATGCCCCATGCCCCATGCCCCATGCCCCATGCCCCATGCCCCATGCCCCATGCCCCATGCCCCATGCCCCATGCCCTATGCCCTATGCCCTGTTTGGCCAATAGTTTAGTTGCAATTCCATTGCTGGGATAAATTTTCCAACACGTCAAAAAAATTATCCCATTTAGTATACGGCTTTTGCTGTTCGTCTAGATATTCGGCAAGCCGATCGCGCGCAAACACCGAGTTCGCCTGCAAAGCCATGTTAAAATCCGTCAGCGAATCTCCGATGGCCACCTGTTCCTGGGCTGGGTGCTGCGCCATCACTCGCACCTTAGATACCAATTCTGTATCTCCTTCAAACTCAGAATTGACTTGCAAGTGAGGGCCGCTAGCGTCCACATCTACAGCATAAATTGCGATCGCCCGGTGTGCCAAATCACCCATAACCGTCTCTACCATAACCCGCAGGCCGCCCGAAACGATCGCAAAATCCACCCTTTGCGCGTCCAAAAAATCCAGCAATTCCACCAATCCCGGCCGCATCAGTTGTCCCCTAGAAAATTCCACAATTTCCCCATAACATTCCGAGGGAATAGACTCTAGTAACTGCCGCACTCCCGAGCGCAAACTGATCCTTCTCGCGTACATTTCCGGCATCAGTTGAGACGACAATTCCGGTGCAAAATGCTTGAGCATTGCCACAAAAGTTTCTTCAACAGTTATCGTGCCGTCAAAGTCGCAGAATACCACCCGTTGCTGATTGTTCGGGATTGGAGATTTTTGCTTGTCCGACATCATTCGCACCATTCGAGAACGAGAAAAGTTTACAAAACTCATCGTACACCGAAGAAGCAAGAAGCAAGAAGAAAACAGCCATACTATAATAGCTAAGTGCTGTTAGCAATCACCCGCAGGATTTTATGCAGATTCTTCGAGATCGTCATCGAGAGAATCGTCGAAATCTTCATCGAGATCGTCTTCGAGATCGTCTTCGAGGAATGCTTCTACATCCTGCTTTTGATTTTTTGTCTTTTGGGGAGTAGCCTTAGCAGGCAAACAGATTAAATTATCATCCTCAGTATTAATCAAACCTTTCGATCGCAATTTGCCCATCAGCCGCGTCACCGTTACCCGCGTCGAGCCGATGGCGCTGCCAATTTGAGCGTGAGTCAAGGCCCAAGGCAGCCGATAGCCCCGAACCACATCCGGTTCTCCCTCACCTACGTAGGGTTCGCCGAACTCTTCGATCAACAAAGTGAGAAAACCCAGCAATCTGTCGATCGTCCGGCGCTGTCCCAAAGTGCTGAGCCAGAGAAGCTTTCGCTGGTGCTGGTAGCGAAACGCATCCAAAATTTCCCGGCGGAAGTGAGGCCAATTATCCAAATCGTGCCAGTACATCCACACTACGTGAGTGTGATCGGCGTGGGCGTAAGCTTGGAGCGTAAAGGGAGACTGAGCAACCAGTTCAAAGGGCTGACCGGCGCCGACGAAGCCCAAAAAAGCTTCTTCTGTAGTTTTGGAAACGGATTTGGACTTTGTTGCAGCGGCGCTAACTTGAGCGCTACCGACGAGCCGCACAGAACCTTTCTGGACTAAATAGAGCAGTCCGGGTCTGGCGGGAATCTTCTCGTCTTTGCTAAAAGTCCGGCAGCGGTAGTGTTCCTGGGCCCAGTCGATAATTCGCTGCCAGGTGATAAACGGTCGATCGATCGTTTCTAGAGGTGTGGAAGTTGATTGCATAAGTGAGGCTCTGGGATATATTTAGTTAGTGAGAAAAACAGCTTTTGCCTGCATTGCGATACTAAGTGAGACAACCAACCCCCCATTGAGCTGACACGCTTCTTAACTGTGCTGACTCTTCTCAGTTTCACCTAAAAACTCAATGTAGCAAAAAATACATGAAAATGGTAGAATTCGGCAATGAGTCGATCGTAAATTATTGTATATTTACCCCAAAAATCGCTAGAAAGCCCATTCCTTCGATGTGAACTCGCCCGGGCGAGCCGATCGACTACCTTTGACATCAGCAGTTTAACGTACAAAGATAGCGCAAGTGGTAACAGTCTCTAGGCACTTTTACTGCAAGAATAGCCGATATGGATACATTAAATATATCCCAGTGCCCGGAAGTTACAGTGAAGTGTTTTTTGCTCTTAAGGTTTCTCTTCGCGATCGAAGAGCAAGGCACAACGAGCGAAATTCCGTTAAATCGGGCTAAAAATAGGGAGCGGGTGGTGTACGTGTCTGCGATCGCCCTGAAATGGGCTGCAACTTGGGACCAGACACCGCAGGCGATCGCCGCACAGTTGGCTGAAATTCTCAAGCCGCTGTGTTGTCCAGATTTCGCCGTTCAAGTCGCACCGTCAGGAATAATTGAGCTAGAGCTGACTGATGCGGGTTTAGCTTTCTGGTTGCAGCGATTAGCTCAAATTCCCCTCCCTGTTCCAGAATATCGCACTTTATCTCCTGTTATATCCGCCGATCGGCTGTTTCCGATTCAGTACAGCCACGCACGCTGCTGTTCCCTGCTGCGAATGGCCGATCGCGATCGGTTAATTGCGATCGCACAGCCGAATGTCACCACAGCGCCGCAAATTTGGTCGCTGGCGGCCCCAAATCCTATTCCTTGGGTTGACGAGGGCGATCGTCGGCTGCTATTAGTAGCTCCAGCAGAACGCAGTTTAATTTCGGAACTGATCGCAGTGCTAGACTGTTTAGCTCCGGTTTTTGAGGCAAATCAACCCGAAAAACCTGTTAATTATTTCAAATTAGCCAATAGTTTGAGCGCTGCATTTCAGACTTTTTACAGCCAGTGCCGAATTTGGGGCGAAGTCAAAACAGAACAGCCAAAACTCGCCCAAGCCCGATTGGGTTTAATATTGGCAACTCAATCCTTGCTGCGGTTTATCCTAGAAGAGCTATTAAATGCCATTGCTCCTATAGAACTTTGATTGCACTCATAAAAAATGTTTGTAGTGAGGACTTTAGTCCTCATAAAAGTTAGGGGACTAAAGTCCTTACTACAAACCATTTGAAAACTAGCGCTACTGCGATCGCCGGATGGACTAGCGCGATTACATCTGCGATTTCCATACTGAATATCTCAAGATCGTGCCTGCATCTAGTTTAAGGCGTTGCAGGCGACAGTTGCTCTTCTTCCAGTTTTGCGAGCGGCAGCGTTACGGTAAATTTACTACCGACATCTTCTTCACTGCTCAACGCAATTTCGACGCCGTGCAAGTCCACACATTTTTTAACAATGCTCAGCCCCAGTCCTGTACCGGGAATTATACCGACATTTTTCGCACGAAAAAATGAATCAAACAGCCGTTCTTGGTCTGCCAAAGGTATGCCAATTCCGGCATCTTGCACCTAAAAAACAGCCTCGGTTTCAGTTAGTTTTAATTCAAAAACTACTTCGGTATTCGGAGGAGAATACTTAATAGCATTAGACAGCAAATTGCTGAGAATGCGCCGCAGCAAGCTAGCCTCCAAACAGGCAATCGCCGATTGACACTGATTCACAAAAATCAGCGTCACCGGATCGTTTTGAGGTTTCAACTTCAGGCTGTTCTGAAATTCCGATACCAACTCTTTACAAAACTTTGCCAAGTCTAGCGGTAGCAAACAAAGCGCCATTTTTCCTGACTCAGCTCGACCCAGCAGCAGAACATCATTAATCAAGATCACCGTGACTCCCATATTCTTGAGATACTTGCACAAAGCGTGCAAATTATTCACCAAATCTTGCCCGCGCATCGAAATCTGATAGCCATAAATACTGTCAATCATCACAATCCGCGTCTTTTCCTGTTCCACCTCTTGGCGTACCATACTCGCAAACTGATCCGGCGAATACAGCAAAGGTTCCACAGGTATCACCTAAAGACTTCCTTGTGCCATCATCGCCCCAACCGGGATGTTAACCGATTCGCAGCGGCGCAGCAGAGTAGAAATTGACAGCTTGGACTCGATCGATAATCTTTTGTGTAGTCGGTTCTCGTTCCACCTCCGACGGCGAGAAAATGTCGTAGGTTTGAACTTCGGTAAAAAATTCTGAGGAGGGGCTCAAATCGAGGAAGGCCATCGCCTCCATGTCAAAACCGAGAGTTTCGGCATTGGCGCGCAATTGCGCTTCCGGTTCTCCTAAAGTAATAAACAGGGGCGTTTCTCCCACAGCCACACCTGCGGCCAAAAAGTGAAAGCCCAGGGTTAGGAACTGTAACTTAATTTATGGACAAAGCTACCCATCCTTGACTATTTGGGTAGCTTTGTCCGCAACTCGGGCGATCGCACGAGACTATTTGCCCCTGGTT
>NZ_JAEQCB010000136.1:0-17143 GCF_020738785.1 Microcoleus sp. PH2017_05_CCC_O_A
CAATTGCTAGGGAACTCATAAATCATAAGTTAGGGTGAATCCGACTTCTAAACTCTAAACCTAAACCCTGTCTACTGTCTAGAACGAAATAGCCCTGCAAGTTGACCACATCATCAGCGTCAAACATGGTGGAGAAACAACAGCCGATAACCTCGCCTATGCTTGTATTTTCTGCAACCTCCAGAAAGGAACCGATTTAGGCTCAATTGTTTGGCGCACTGGAGAATTAGTGCGTTTTTTCAACCCGCGCAGAGATTTTTGGGGAGAACATTTTCGCTTAGATGAAGCTGCAATTCAACCAAGAACAGATATTGGAGAAGTGACAGCAAGAATTTTAGAATTTAATCATAATGAGCGGATTAGAGAGCGACAAGTTTTGATAGAAGTTGGTGCATATCCGTCACCAGCCGCGCAACAACGGATGACTCAGTAACTCAATAAATATCACCCAATCTAGTATAATTAAACCTATATAGTTCTCGGAGACAACCACAATGCAAGTCACAACCGCAGAAATCATTTATCCATCCAGCGACGGTCAACCAATGGCAGAAAGCACAATTCAATACAAATTAATTGTCAAAATCAAAGAAGGCTGCGAATCGCTGTTTAAGAATGACCCAAACGTTTTTGTGGCCGCCGATTTACTCTGGTATCCAGTTGAAGGTAGACCAGACATTTCTCAAGCACCGGATACGATGGTAATATTTGGTAGACCAAAGGGCGAGCGGCCTTCCTATATGCAATTTCTCGAAGATAATATTGCTCCCCAAGTCGTTTTTGAGATTCGCTCCCACAACGATCGCCAAACTAAAATGAATAAAAAACTTTCATTTTACCAGCGTCATGGAGTTGAGGAATATTACCTTTACGATCCAGAAAGAAATGAGTTGGAAGGTTGGCAAAGAATTGAAGGTAATTTAGAAGTAATTGAGCCGATGGAGGGATGGATCAGTCCTAGATTGGGAGTACGATTTGAGTTGGGCGAGGATGGGCTAGAAATATATCAACCCGACGGAGAAGCATTCGTTTCTCCTGAAGAATTGAGAGAAGAAAGGGATTTTGAAAGACAGCGTGCCGAACAAGCAGTTCAAAGAGCCGAACGTTTAGCAGCAAAACTGCGCGAATTGAACATCGATCCCGATCGCATTTAAGCCACAAATTGTTTAATTTAGGACTTACTCACCAACACCACAGCAACCGGGTTTTTATCGTTTCTGCGCGCTCTAACGAATTATTTTCGTCAAAAAACCCGGTTTCTGACTACCCGTGCGTAAGTCCCGCAACCGTCCAAACATCGCCCTTCCACCCCCGAAAACCGCTCAGAAGTGTTAACTTAGTAGTAAGTTGTGTCGATCGCACATAAAAACAAATGCCTGAACTACAAACCGAGACCCACCAAGACCTCGACCTGCAAACCACCTCAAAACCCGTCATCCTCGGTCTCAAAGACGTAACCAAAGTCTACGGCATCGGCGACCTCGAAGTGCGCGCCCTCAACGGGATCAGCTTGACGGTAATGCAAGGAGAGTATTGCTCAATTATGGGCGCATCCGGTTCAGGCAAATCTACAGCTATGAATATTATCGGTTGTCTCGATCGACCTACGAGCGGCAGTTACTACCTAGACGGCGTAGATGTCGCCCAAATGCCCGAATCAGAATTAGCCGGAATTCGCAACTTAAAATTAGGGTTTGTGTTCCAACAATTTCACCTATTGGCTCAACTAACAGCATTAGAAAATGTCATGTTACCGATGGTTTATGCAGGCATTCCCTCATCAGAAAGACGCGAACGCGCAGAGGAAGCTTTAACCAAAGTTGGTCTAGAAAGTCGCATGAAAAACAAACCAAATCAACTATCAGGAGGACAGCAGCAGCGCGTAGCCATCGCCCGCGCAATTGTTAACCGTCCCGTGTTGTTGCTTGCAGATGAACCGACTGGTGCATTGGATACAAAAACTACTCAAGAAGTAATGGATATTTTTACAGAATTTAATGAAGCCGGCATGACTGTTGTGATGGTAACTCACGAACCGGAAGTTGCGCGACAAACTCGCCGGGTTGTCTGGTTCCGCGACGGTGAAGTTATTCATAATAATCTGAATCCGGCAGAACTTTCGCACGCGGTGTTTTAAGTATTTTAAACTAAAATAATAGTCTTCTTCAACCTGCGGAGGCAGGTTTTGTTTGTCTCGACGCGGTTTCAACCGCCGTGTCTTATTCAAACCTGCGGAGGCAGGTTTTGTTTGTCTCGACGCGGTTTCAACCGCCGTGTTTTCTTCAACCTGCGGAGGCAGGTTTTGTTTGTATAGACGCGGTTTCAACCGCCCGGTATTTTTGCGGTTTCAACCGCCGTGTCTTTTTACGGTTTCAACCGCCGTGTCTTTTTACGGTTTCAATCGCCGTGTCTTTTTGCGGTTTCAATCGCCCCGTCTTTTTAATGAAAAGCGCTCGGAAAAGCTGCCCAAACTCGATCGACAAAATCTCTAAGTTGCCGAGAGGCGATCGTGCTATCCTTGCGATCGGAGTCCAGAGACTGCAACTGGGTTAACAGCGAAATCACCTCCGTATCCAGCGCCGCCCGAAACAAACTCAGTGGCCACAGCAAATCCGCACCATCCCGCAAATCTGATAAAGTGTATTCTTCCGGCCACCTTTGGGGGAAATCCTTCCCCGAAACCAATCCAACCAACATCAAAGGGCGCACCCAACAAATTTGACGTGCTTCAACCACTTGAATTACCTCTGAATGCAGGCACGCATCTCCACATTCCAAACTAACAATTTGACCAGGCTTAAAGTTCAAACCACAATCCATTAATGCTGACTCTTAATACAGACACAACCAAGCAAAATAAGTGCCGCATGCAACTGCCAACTGTCAACTGTCATCAAGAGTTTTAAGAGCCATTTCGAGTTGGGCCGTCAACAATTTTGCTTCTTTTTTACCACTACCACCATTAGCATAATCTGCCACAGAAATCGGAGCACCGATCGCAATTTTAACCCTCGAACGCCATCGAGGAATGCGCGGGCGATAGCGAATACTCATCGGTACAATCTTCACCCCCAAACCCGGTGTGTTCAACTCCGCTTGCATGGCCAAACGAGCCAATCCAGACTTCGCAGGGTGAACTTCACCATCTTGAAAAATTCCACCTTCGGGAAAAATTACCAACATTTGCTTGTCGAGGAGCAATTCCACCCCGTAACGGAGACTGCTAATTGCCGGATGCCGGATATCGACAGGAAAGCCTCCCAAATGTCTGATAAACCAACCTTGCACTCCTTTGACTTCATCAGCAGTTACCATGAACCGCAAATCGCGTCCAGTCACCTTCTGTCCCGTTGAATAGGGCATCATCAGCGCATCCCACCGGGAACGATGCGTCGGGGCTAAGATTACAGGCCCGTCTTTCGGCAAGTGTTCCTGTCCGGTTATCTCAATCTTGCCAAAATAAAACGGTAGGACAATATAGTGACCTAGCGGATAGAACAAGGAGGTTAACCAAGGAGAAACGCGAGAGGTATTAGATGCTACCTTGGCAGGCATTGGCTTCACTAGAGAGGATTTACTGAACTCAACGGCGATCGCGGCAGTATGATGCATGGCAATTACCCTGCTATATCGATATATAGAGTGTGAACTACCCGCCAGCAATCGGAGTACCGATATGCTGGGGGCTTCCCAATTCAATGGCAACAGCCTCGGCGACAGTGGATTTTTGCCCATACCGCTTTGGTCTTACATTGCCTCCAAGGGCAGTAACGCTGGTTCCCAACGTCAATATCCGTAAGCCCTCATTTCTGATATTGACTGCCGCATTAATGTCTCTATCGTGCCGCTTAGAGCAGTGGGGACAATTAAATTCACGAACAGACAGATCCATTTTCGGCAACAACAGTAAAGTCTCAGAACAAAGGTGCGATGACGGAAAAAATCGACCGACTTCTAGGTAGACTTTGCCCTCTGCCTCTGCTTTGTATTTGAGCATCGTACAGAACATTCCCCAGCCAGCATCACTGATGGATAAGGCAAGGTTATGATTCTTTACCATGTTCTTTACTGCCAGATTTTCTACGACAATGACTTGGTTTTTATCGACTATCTTACGGGATAGTTTATGCCGGAAATCTTCTCGAACTCTAGAGATTCTGGCGTGGACTTTGGCAACAGCCAATTTAGCCTTGCGCCGCTTGTTGGTAGTTTTGTCCCGTTTACGACATAACTTACGCTGTTTGCGCTTCAGGTTGCGCTCGTGTTTTCTCAGATGTCGAGGATTTTGGTATTTAGAGCCATCAGATGTAACAACAAAGTCAAGCAATCCGAGGTCGATACCAATGGCTTTGCCGTCTTTGTTTGTAGCGGGCTTGTCAATACCATCCTCCATCAGCAATGATGCGTAGTAACGACCATCAGGCATCTTAGACACCGTAACCGTCTTCAAACTACCCACTAATTCGCGATGAATTTTAGCTTTAACCACTCCAAGATTACCCGGAAATTTAATCTCGTCATTTCCCAAAACTTTAACGTTCTGTGGGAACTGAATCGATTGTTTTCCGTGACGTTTTTTGAAAGTTGGGTATGCTGCTCGACCATCAAAGAAGTTGATAAACGCTTGAGACAAATTCAAAACCGAAGACTGAAGGCATTGAGAATAACAATCTTTGAGCCATTCAAACTCAGTTTTCCAGACGGGAATCTGTTTCTTCATCGTGAAAGCAGAAATACCTTTCCCAGTCTCTTTGTAGGTTTGGGACATGGTAGCCAATGACTGATTCCATACCCAACGGACACAACCAAAAGCTTGCGCTAGATGGCTCTGTTGTTCAACGCTTGGATAGATTCTGACTTTGACTGCTTTTAACACGATATTATTTATCACAATCGGCATACCTATGATAATACAGGCACAAAGAAAAGGGTGAAGATTTGCTCATCTCCTCATCCACCCAACCGCCCGCCACCGAGCGACGAAGAGTCAGATTCCGGTGGGGTGAAATCGTCGCAAAGCTCGCCTTTCATCCATCGCGGGATAACGGTACTCCGTTTCGCGCGATGGATTCCCGTCTGTTCTAGCTAAAGATATGTTGCTTGGCAAATCTTTAGTCTTTCGATGGGGACACTTTTGCTATTGGCCTTTGCCTCCGCAAGCGATCGCACCCAAAACAGATAATCTGTAAGCAGGTAAAATACGATCCCAGCCGACACCACTACCGCACAGCCGTCAAGGGATTTTAGATTTTAGACTTTAGATTTATGCCACAGATTAATCTGGGAATTGGAGCTTTGGTCTAAAATCTGGAGTGCACCGGGACGAGTGTCGGCAAGCAAGTATCCGTTTTTAGGCGGGGTCAACCGCCGAGAAAGCTCGATCGGGCAATTACCGATCTATTATTTCAGTTAAAGAGCCAAGTTAGACTAAACATCGGCTATGGGAGAGTAAAAAACTTTACCTGTTAAATTTGCCGGCGGGCTTCAAACCAAGCAAGCAACTGATCTCGACAAACAGACTCCATAATACCGCCGAGCACCTGTAAGCGGTGACACGAAGGCGCGCTATCTGGAAGATTAGCCACCGTCCGAATTGTGCCAGTTTTCGGGTCATCTGCTCCGTATACCAGCAAACCGATCCGAGCTTGTACGATCGCACCAGCGCACATCGGGCACGGCTCCAGCGTCACGTAAAGCGTGCATTGATTGAGATGCCAGTCTTGCAAAACCTTGCCCGCCGCCCGCAGCGCCAAGACTTCAGCATGAGCAGTCGGATCGCAGTCTCGCTCTCGCCGATTTTGCGCTTCGGCAATCAATTTGCCAGCACCGTCAACAATGACAGCACCCACTGGCACTTCGCCCGCATCACCGGCTGCTCGTGCCAGTTCCACAGCCCTACTCATCCAGTGTCGGTGAATAGCATAATTAGAATCACTACTACACAACGGCTCTGTTGGCAAATTCACGGTATACCTAAGTATCTGAAAACACTTAATATAATCTTATTTATCCACTTGCTGTGGAGAGAAGTAAGTGCGATCGCTAAGAAAACAAGTTTTTTACGGAATTCATGGCATACTTACCTAGCTGAAAACACTTAAGATCGAGAAATAAAGTTACACTACAGCCCCATCCAGAGTAATTTTGAATTATGGACACCACCCTGATTAGCACTGAAGTTGTTGAGCTGTTGTCCCGGATTAGCCGCCAAAAGCTCCGCGAACAAGATATCACTCCTTTGGTAGTGTTTGTGACTGCTCTGATTTCCATCCTGCGGGGAGTGATGATTATCGACAGGACGATCGCAGTTGAAGAAGAAGAACGGCTGCAAAAGACTCTCAAAGCCTTTGCCAGCGGCGATCCACATCGGATAGAACTAATTCAGCGCCTTGTCAAAGGAGTCTCCAAACAGCAGGTTTACTTCAACCCCACGGAACTGCTAACCCTGACAGCTTTCTTCTCAGAATCAGAAAAGCTGTTGCTCATCGGTTCCGGCTACGAAATGTCAGCGGTAGACGGACACATCGATTTGAGGGAGCAAATGTACTTACAGTCGATCGGCAATCGGCTCGGCCTCGACTCCAGACACATTGCAGTCGTAGACACTTTATTTACCAAAGAAGGAACCCTCAACCAAGAAGACTTTGCCGAAGTTAAAGCTTTACTAGCTCCCAGCGAATTTGAGTCCCGCGATCCGGTATTTGCCAAAGCAGCAAAGCACCTGCTGTCTCTGTTAACGCGCAAATAATGCAACGCAAATTATTTGCTGCGTCAAAATTTGAGACTGTTGGGATGGGAGACGGGAATTGCGCGCTCTTGTATTAAAAACCGGGTTGTTTAACCGGCAACAAGAGCGCTTCACAGTTGATTTGGGGAAGTCGGTTTGGGCCACGAGTCCCGCTTAATTTTTTTTCCCAAGAGTCGATCGACCTTCGTATCCCATTGAACCGAATCCATCTAAAATCTAAGGAATGAGAATTAAATAACTTACAATTTTAATTATTGTGGGATGGGCGTCCCGCCCGTCCTTTATAGACGGGCGGGACGCCCATCCCACTTTTAAGAGTGTAAATTATTTAATTCGCGATCCTAAAAGCGAATTATTCCTGCATCGATCGCCCCAGCTCGCTCTCAAATCTCAACTTAACCCCGCATCAACGGGTACCTTGCCCCCGACGCTGTTGAGCGAGTGGATGATCCCCCAAATTTAGACCAAAGTTCCTACTCCGGTGATTCATCTGCCGAGTAAATCTAAAATCTAAAATCTAAAATCTAAAATCGACTGATTGATTATGCAAATTGAATGGCAAACCGCCAAAACCTACGAAGACATTCTCTATCAAAAAAGTGGCGGTACCGCCAAAATTACCATCAATCGACCTCACAAACGGAACGCTTTCCGTCCCAAAACCGTGCAGGAATTGTGCGATGCCTTTACTGATGCCCGTGAAGACACAAAAATCGGCGTTGTCCTCTTCACCGGTGCGGGGCCTCATACAGACGGCAAATACGCCTTTTGTGCCGGCGGCGACCAAAGCGTGCGAGGTTCTGCGGGATATGTAGACGAAGGTGGCATACCCCGGTTGAACGTGCTCGACTTGCAGAAGTTGATTCGATCGATGCCCAAAGTTGTGATTGCTTTAGTTGCAGGATATGCGATCGGCGGCGGTCACGTTTTACACTTAATTTGCGACTTGACGATCGCTGCTGACAATGCTATTTTCGGGCAAACTGGCCCCAAAGTCGGCAGTTTCGACGGCGGTTTCGGGGCCAGCTATCTCGCCAGAGTTGTCGGCCAGAAAAAAGCCCGAGAAATTTGGTTTTTGTGCCGTCAGTACAGCGCCCAGCAAGCTCTAGAAATGGGTTTAGTCAACTGCGTCGTACCCGTCGAACAACTCGAACTTGAAGGGATGCAGTGGGCCCAGGAAATTCTGGAAAAAAGTCCGATCGCGATCCGCTGTTTAAAATCCGCTTTTAATGCCGACTGTGACGGTCAAGCCGGTCTCCAAGAACTGGCTGGAAATGCCACTTTGCTGTATTATATGACCCAGGAAGGCGCCGAAGGCAAACAAGCCTTTTTGGAAAAACGGGAACCCGATTTTAGTCAATATCCTTGGCTGCCGTAGCTCGATCGAGAAATAAGTTTTGGGATTCCCTCATTCAAGCTACAGATATTATTGATTGCTGTGAGTTGAATGACCCGAGTTTAGTCGATCGTCCAAAAGTATCAGTATGGATACCAATTGCCAAAAAGAATGAAACTGCTTTGCCAGATCCAAATCATAATAGATAATAGTTATCAGTGATTTCCCAATCGCCAATCGAAAATGATACAATCTGTCCTGTTGCCGACGGACTAAACCGAGACTGCTGCCGATTTTTCGGTTAATGTTGTGCCTGTTAACTGGCAGGCGTTGCGTTCAGAAACAGGAACAGCGGTCTCATGCGGAGTCGCAGTCTGTTCTTGCCACAGTTCAATTTCTGTGATGTTTTCCCAAGATCCCCCAAAAGGCGAAACTGCCAAAGAACAAGCTTTCCACTGACTTTGCACCGGCACGGTCAACAGAGCACAAATTCCTCCGCGTCTCCCCTCAGGGGTATAGTGGCGGCAGTGACGACAAGCAGAAATTAATGGGGTTTTCATAAAAGTGTTGGCGGAAATCAGTTTCATCTCTAATTCTCCTGTGTAGAGCTAGGAGGTTTTAGAGCATCCCAGCCCTTATCCTGTCTGGGTTATAGCGATCCCCGAAGCATAATAAACCTTAATGATTTATTTATAATCTTGTTATATATAGAAACAATCACCTCAGTCCTTCCTCATTTTGTAGCGAAAAAGACAGGTTAAAAGTTTATAAAGGGTCAGGGATCAAGCAAAAGGACAAATACGGAACGACTATGAGATCTTCTAAATAAACGGTTGCTCCGATGCCAAAATCTGCTGAGAGTCGGGTAAGCAGCCTCCGGGACACAGTAAGAATTAAGGTTTCAGTTGACAGTTGACCAGGGACAGTTGACAATTAACAGCGACCTCTACCTGGAAGGAAGAGGATTAGAGTAATGAATCGTCTTCTTTTAATTTATCAAGGGCGATCGGGCTTGGGGCTTTAAACCAATTCTTTATGGTCAAACGAAAATGAAAACAGAGCAAATGGCGATCGACACTTCGGGCCCAAAGGCAGCAGTTGCCTTGACACCAAAAGCAGCTAATCCTAGAATAAGCAAGTTTTAAAGCTTCTTGTTGATAAAAAAAGTTCGGCAAGCGGAAAACGAGCGAGTCTTTAGACCTTCCATGAAAGCGGCACGGGCGGTTCAAACCGCCGTGAATCTTTCTTGATTTTTAAAATTTTTAGCAGTGTAAAAAGGGCTTTTGCCGTTACACTCTATTGTTGGGATGAATACACAGGTGTAAACCTGGGAAGCAAATGCCTACCATATATTCAAGGTACGCGGGGACTCCACGGAACCAAGGGCTAAGCCCCTTAAACGCTTGAGGAGCTTGCTGAAAGGCAAGGATAGCAGCCCACCATTTTTTGGCAAGAGGATTGCGCCCAAGAACCCTAGTAATAGGGATATTAAGAACGAAATTTCTTAAGAATCTCAGTCGCCAAGAGCGCTGAGAGTGTCAACTTTAGAATCAAAACATTAAAATCAATTCAGAGGCGGTAGGAGTTTTGCTAATGAGTAAGCGTTCTTCAGTGGAATCCCCAAGTCAATCCTCATCAACCCCAATCAAACCTGCTTTGCAAGCAGTCCTCGGGTGTTTGGATGTCAACCTAGAAGCAGAACTGACAACATACAGAAGACACAGGCGGCGCGCCGAACAGTGGGTGTCGCCATCAGTTCGCAGCGGCCAGCCAACAGCCACAACCGAGCCACAAAAAAGCCAAAACCTACCGCAGGCTGCGGAGGAAGCCCAGCAACCGCTGTCGCTGCCCCTATCCCTTGGCGGCGTCCAGGGCGATTCCCCGCTAGCAACTACCGTGGGTGGGACAAAAATATCTAGCAATACCTTTGCACCCAACAATTATCTCGAATCCAGCGAAAAACTGATCGAAAGTTTGGACGAAGCAAAAGCTGAGCCTGCCCAAGAACGCAGTTTGGCCGCGAGTCTGTTAACTCCCTTGGGACTGAGTTCGATGTTGCTGTTTCTGTTGTCGTGCACAGCTTTGGGTTATGCAGTGATGCACCCGTCAAGTCTGGTTAAAATGGCAGGCCTGAACCGTTTTCTCGATCGCACAACCCCCTCTACTAACGAAAGTCCGGCAGCTACAACCATAGATAGCAGTAGCAGCAGCAAGGAACTGCCGAAAGCTCCAAATCTGGCATCCAAAGAATTTGTCGAGCTAGATTTGAACACTCTCAGCAACGTCAATCCCACAACCAGCCCCATTGCTTCCCCGTCGCCCAAAGCATCAATCCCCCCCAATCCGCCAGCACCTCCTGCCCCCATCGGCGCTGTCCCAATTCCGACAGAAGACGGCAACCCGGCCAGAGGTAGGGAACAAGGACTCAACAATATTAGTACCGCTTTGCTTCCCAGTCCCAGCCCCAGCGCCACCCAGACAGTCCCGACACTGCCGACACTGCCTCCCACACCCTCCCCAGCCCAGCCAGCCGCCGCATCCCCTGCCACAGCAGCCCCGACAGCCACAGCAGCCCCGGCCGCAGCAGCCCCGCTAGGAAGACCGACACGGGCTAGCGACGGCTTTTACTACGTTGTCACCGATTACACCAATGAAAAAGCGCTGCAACAAGCCAGAACCGCAGTTCCCGATGCCTACGTGCGGAACTTCTCAAAGGGTGTCAAAATTCAAATGGGGGCTTTGAACGATGCTGCCTCAGCAGAACGTTTGGCAAAGGAACTCCAAGCCAAAGGGATGAAGCCGCAATACTATCAGCCGTAAACTCGTTCAACAGTTGACAGTTGACCGCTTGACAGTTTGACAGTTTGAGAGCGACTTCTACCCTTAAGTCCGAGGATTGGAGTAATGAATAGTCTGATTTTAATTTCTCCCGAGCAGGCGGGCGGGCTTTCAACCAATTATTTCTGGTAAAGGTTCAAAAACTTTAACTAAATTGTTAGACAAAGCTAGACAATGATGAATGTTTTGTCTAACACAAAATTGGTTTTTTAAGTCAGACAAGTTCCCACACAGAATGCAAATGTAGACGCCCGATCCAAACCTTACGCTGACCAGTCAATCGATTTGAGATTTTAAATTTTAGATTTTAGATTTGCTGACAGCGCAGTGAATCTGGGAGATTGAACTCTTAGTCTAAAATTTGGGAATCGACCCTGACGCTCGCGTTGGGGGCTTGTACCTATTTTTGGGCTGGTCAATCGAAAATCGCAAATAATAATATTAATTTCCAGTCCTAAATCTAAAATTTAAGAAAATCGGGAGATAGGTAAAATGGGATTATTCGATCGCCTGTGGCGAGTGATTCGAGCCAATATTAACAGTTTGGTCGGAGCAGCCGAAGATCCAGAAAAAATTCTGGAACAAGCTGTAATGGATATGCAGGAAGATTTAATCCAGCTCAGACAAGCCGTAGCAGGAGCGATTGCCGCTCAAAAACGCACCGAACGCCAGTGTTCCCAAGCTGAGTCCACAGCCGCAGAATGGTACCAGCGGGCGCAGCTAGCTTTGCAAAAAGGCGAGGAAAATTTAGCGCGGGAAGCTCTGACGCGCAAGAAATCCTATCAAGAAACGGCAACGGCGATGAAAGCCAGTCTCGGACAGCAAAACGCTGTGGTTACTCAACTTAAAGAAAATATGCGATCGCTCGAAAGTAAAATTTCTGAGGCAAAATCAAAAAAAGATATGTACATTGCCCGAGCTCGATCGGCCAAAGCGTCGGAAAGGCTGCAAGAAATGATGGGAAATCTCAGTACCGGCAGTGCTTTGAGCGCCTTTGAAAAAATGGAAGAGAAAGTTATGCAGCTAGAAGCTCGTTCCGAAGCCATCGCAGAACTTGGAACAAACGATTTAGAAAAGAAGTTTCTCTCTCTCGAAGCTGCCGGCGATGTCGATGCCGAGTTGGCGGCGATGAAAACACAAATGCTTCCGAGCAAGAATACACCAAAATTGCCGTCGGGCGAGCCACCCACATCCTAAACCCCACTCAACACAACAATAGTTGGGATAATTGGCCAAACTTCTCAACAGATGGCCCATCAGCGTATTGGGGAATTCCCGGATCGAAGTTAAACTCAATAGATAGGTGCATCAATTAGCTTGGCTGCACCACTGACTCGATCGCTTTAAACTGTATTTACTATGTTTGCAAAATTGCTTCATGCTCGATCGCACTAAAAATCTGACCAACTGAGTCTCACCATCGCGGGCTAACGCTATCAAGCCTGCTTTGGGCCTACTTCGTACACCTCACCCAGGAAAAATAGCATTATGGGATTATTTGACCGCATTAGCCGAGTCGTCAGAGCCAATCTTAACGATATGGTCAACAAAGCTGAAGACCCGGAAAAGATTTTAGAACAATCCGTTACGGATATGCAGGAAGACTTGGTGCAGTTGCGTCAGGCCGTTGCCAGCGCGATCGCCACTCAAAAACGCACCCAGACTCAGTACAATCAAGCTGAATCCCAGTCTAACCAGTGGCAGCAGCGCGCTCAACTCGCCCTGCAAAAAGGAGACGAGACTTTAGCCCGCGAAGCTCTAGTACGCAAAAAGTCTCACGCTGAAACGGCTGCTACGCTGAAAGCGAGTCTGGAACAGCAATCGGGTCAAGTGGAAAGCCTCAAACGCAACTTGATCGGTTTGGAGAGCAAGATTTCCGAAGCCAAGACTAAGAAGGATATGCTCAAGGCGAGGATTTCTGCTGCTAAGGCTCAGGAACAGCTCAACAATACCATTGGCACCTTGAATACTGGCAGTTCAATGGCAGCTTTCGAGCGCATGGAAGAAAAAGTTTTGCAGATAGAAGCCCGCGCGGGAGCTTCCGCAGAGCTGGCGGCTGGCGGGAGCAATTTAGAGGAACAGTTCCGCTTGCTTGAAAGTGGTGGCGATGTTGACGACGAGTTAGCTCAGATGAAGGCTCAACTGAGCGGAGGTTCTGTGTCTCAAGGTCAATTGCCGGCTGCGGGTAAAACTGCTGCGGCTCCTAGTAGCTCGGAGTCGAGTCCGGTGATTGACGCGGAGTTGGAAGAATTGCGATCGCAGCTCAATAAAATGTAGTAATTTCTATCAAAATTCACCGATTTCTCAGATAACCCCGCCCAACAATGGGTACCAGCCCCCGACCCTCGTTTAGGGTCGAGTTCAAAATTTTAGACTAAGGTTCAAGCTCCCAAATTGCATGAGAGAGTAAATCTAAAATCTAAAATCTAAAATCCAAAATCTAAAATCGACTGATAACTTTGATAGAATGCTCCGCCTACCTACAGCGCTAGCTTGGGTAAGTCGGAGCTTTTTTCTGGATTTTTTAGCAAATCACAAAAAATATTTTTTGTCAAGTATATTTATGTTGAATTTAATGACTTAAGTCTTAAACAAAAGTGATAAAGTTACTTTAATCTTTGTAATTGCGCCAGGAACCCCTGCTCGTAAGTGTAAATAACTATCAATTATTATTAATCAATGATGCCCCTGCCACATTCCAGAGGGTTTTGTAAAATCAAGTTTTTTAGCGCAATAGCACTTGGTTGTTCAATTACAGCTATTTGCTTCGCATCGTCAGCAGCTCAAAGTGTTGGCGATCCGATCGTTGCTGGTGAATCAGGCGGGCGATCGCCTTTTGTTAATAACAATTTACAGTCTCAATTAAAACTTAATCCAGAAACAGCAGACGATCGCGATCGACTTTCTGGCGATTTATACTCAGGCTCAGAATTAGATAGATACAGTAAAGAGCCAGAAACCGACATCCCGGAATTTGCAGCAGCAGCGCCAAGTCAGGAACCTGAAACTCTCGCCCAATTGCCCAACCGAGGAGACAACCGACAAGAAATTCCCATTCCCAATCCTGTACTGCCAAATCCGGCTCCCCTCCCAGAACCCGCGCCCCCAGCGCCCCTACCTCCGATAGAACAGCTTTTGCCACCCGTCCCCGTACCGAGACGGACTGAAGAATTGCCGAATATTCCGGTACAATAACGGTCGATCGATTTGAAGTAGTTGGCAGTACCGTCTTTAGCAAACAAGAATTAGATGCTGCACTCAAAAACTTTGTAGGCCGCCCGCTGACTTTCGCCGAACTGCTGGAAGCTCGTTCTGTGGTGAGCCAACTCTACATCAGCAAAGGTTTTATCACTTCGGGTGCACTGCTGGAAGCTCGTTCTGTGGTGAGCCAACTCTACATCAGCAAAGGTTTTATCACTTCGGGTGCGCTGATTCCCCCACAAACCCTTGCGGTTTTCCACTGTCGCCCGGGGCGGATGCTCGCGGTAGAACTCGGGTTTCGGCGCTGAGACTGTTTCAGGATTTTACTCAGCGGGGAGAGAGGGATGTCTTGGCGGCGCGATCGCAGTTCAATCTGGGAGTCTCAGCATTTGGCGCTACCGCGAGCAACAGGGAGCCTGACGGTCAATTTTTGACGTGGCGCGGTCAATTGCAGTACGTGCGGTTGTTGGCTCCCCAGACGCTGCTGGTTGTGCGCTCCCAGGCGCAGTTGGCAATCGCTGAGCTTTTGCCGATCGAACAATTTGGTTTGGGCGGCCCGGATACAGTGCGGGGCTACCGTCAGGATGCAATGCTTGCGGATAGCGGACTTTTTGCTTCCGCCGAGTTGCGGTATCCGATTTTGCGTACCGGGGACAAAAAAGGTCTTTTGCAGGTGACGCCGTTTGTGGATGCTGGCAATGTTTGGAATAGCGGGGGAAGGGTGGCTCTGGAAGCAAATACTCTGCTATCAGCGGGATAGGGCTTGCGGTGGCAGTACGGCGAGAGGTAGAATTCTCGGTTCGGCTGGGGCATTCCTTTGATTGGCATCAAATCGGGCGAGAGGAGTTGGCAAGAGCGCGGGCTGTATTTTTTCGTAGAATTCAAACCTTTTTAGGAAAATAGCCGTTCTGCCCTTAGCGGAACTGAGTAATTTGGCTATATAGTAATAAGTATCATTTGGCACTCATCTTGAGGTGCCAAGAGTGCATTTTACTGAAAATTTTTACATTAAACTATGTCTAAGGTGCGGTTACTGGTTTTAAGTTCTTTTGCTTCCGGTTTTGGTTTTTGCTCAATCATTTTGGCGATGTTTACGATGATTTACGGGCTGTCGTTTACGTCTTTTTTTGTGTTTGTTTTAACCTTGGTATTCTTTGGAATCAATATGGTGTTTGCTTTGCATTATTACACATCAATCACTAAGCAGTTGAATGTGAAAAGTAAAAGGAAAGCTAGAATTTAGCGGTTGTGAAGCAGCAGCGGATAAAGGCATGGAGAGCGGGAGCATCTCAGTTTTTGATTTGTATTGCTGTCGGGAAATCGCGAGTTTTATATAGATCGCGAGCTTGGACAGCACTAGAAAAAAAGCTTTTTACCAAAATGAGATGCTCCCTGGAGAGTTCTTGATATAATTTGAATGGAATCAGAAAAACGCCTCTAGGTTAGGACAATTATCTAGCTGCTGTAAATCATAATTATTGTAGGTCTAATTATTTAGGAGGTGCGATCGTGGTCATTGCTCAAACCAACCCGCCAAACCTTGCTTCAGATGCAACAAAGACTAGCTTCACTCCTGATGAATACCGGGCCATGGAGGAAACCGCCGAAGAACGTCACGAATATTGTAACGGAGAGATTATTGCTATGCCCGGAGGTTCAGAAGTCCACAGCGCGATCGCCTGTAACTTGTTAATTCACTTGGGATTTTTGCTCAGAGACACCGATTTTCGCTTGTATAACAGCGATTTGCGGGTTTGGATTCCCGAATATAACTGCGGAACCTACACTGATTTGATGGTTGTCAATGGGGAACCGGAATTCCATGGATCTCGCACGGATGAAATTCTCAATCCTTTACTGATTGTCGAGGTTCTTTCGCCCTCTACCGAAGCCTACGATCGAGGTGAAAAGTTCCGAAAATTGAACAATATCACAATCTCGATCGCCCGTCGGGCGATCGCTGGCAATGGCAAGTGTACGATCGGGTTGAAGGGGCGATCGTCCTGCACAGCTTAAATATAGAACTGCCGATGGCTGAAATTTACCGCCGGATTAGTCTTTAAGGGCGATTTATCTAGCTTTCTTATCTGTCATAGGTTAGCAGCAGAAGTTTTATGAAGAAGGATATTGAGAACGAAATGGAAGACGAATTACTTGCTGAGTATGACTTTACTCAGATGAAAGGAGGTGTTAGAGGTAAGTATGTTGAGCGATATCGTGCAGGGACAAACTTAGTGCTTTTAGATCCAGATATTGTGCAAGCTTTTCCCAATGATGCAGCAGTGAATGAGGCATTGAGGATGTTAATCGAGATGGTAGCATCTCTGTTTTGCATTTATAGTGCTGTCCCCGCTCGCGATTGGTAGCAGACGCGAGCGGGGACAGCACTATAATAAAAAAAATGCTTTTTGCAAAATTGAGATGCTAATCCAGATTGCACAGCGCCAGCAGTCAAATCACGAAGAAACTAAACTTTTATGACGCGATGTCAGGAGATTGTGCGATCGCTCAGATTCTTAAAATCCCGAAAAAGCGATCGCCTCTGGGTTAGGACAATTATCTAGCTGTAAGTCATAATTATTTAAGGTCTAATTATTTAGGAGGTGCGATCGTGGTCATTGCTTCAACCAATCCGCCAAACCTTGCTTCAGATACCACAACTCGCTGCACTCCAGATGAATACCGGGCGATGGAGGAAACCGCCGAAGAACGTCACGAATATTGTAACGGAGAGATTATTGCTATGCCCGGAGGTTCCCCCGCTCACAGCCGTATTGCCGTAGACACTACGACTTTTCTCAATGTGGCTCTCCGAGACACCAATTTTCAAACCTATAACGGCGACTTGCGAATTTGGATTCCTAGCTTCAATCACGGAACTTATCCCGATGTTATGGTAATTGATGGCGAACCGGAATTCAATGGATCTCGCACGGATGAAATTCTCAATCCTTTACTGATTGTCGAGGTTCTTTCGCCCTCTACCGAAGCCTACGATCGAGGTGAAAAGTTCCGAAAAT
>NZ_JAEQCB010000137.1:0-27799 GCF_020738785.1 Microcoleus sp. PH2017_05_CCC_O_A
TGCCAACATATGCTAAGAAACTGTTTGGTGAGCTAGCTTAACTGTTCCTAAAGCCGTCTTCCTGCTGTCAAAGAGTTTCATAACCCCGGAGGAGATGGTCTCGATGACATCGGGAGCGCAGTAAGACAAAAACTCTTCCGACGAAATGTGACCGGCAAAAAACTCTTGAGCTTTCTTCAAAAAGTTTTCGGTTTCCGCAAAGCCGATAGATTTGATAATAAACGTAGCCACGGGGGAGTTTTTAATATCATAGGGAGATTCTTGATTGCGTCCTATTGCTAACAAATCTAAAACCTCTTTTTCTAACTGACTTTCTAAGGGGTAAGCGATTTGTCTGTTGGGCAAGTAATCTTCCAAAACCGATGTTTTAAATCCTGGTGCGCGCAATTCTCCCATCATCGTTGAAAGCGGAATGTCGCGCCCCAAACGGTAGGAAAGAGCTTCTAAAATGGCGATGGTAATTAGTTTAATACCCAGATATAGTTTAGCAACTGCGATATTTTTCCTGGTTTGGGCAATCATGTGAGCGTAGGTTTCATCGTCGGGTTCTTGCATAAACTGCTGAAAAACCAGTTCTGGTTTGAGGAAGTTTAAAAATCCTTCCATCTTTTGCAGAGATTTGCGATATCCACCCACGGTATAGTTGACATTGCTCAATTCGTGGTTGGTTTCTGGCATCAAGTTCCAGGTATTGTCTAAGAAATTAGAGGAATTTGGAGAGGCAAAATTCTCTACATCCCGATTGGCTAACCTGACCGAACGCTTGACAATTTCTGCTGTTTCGGCATCAGTCCATCCGAAATTCAAATCGCGATTTACACTTACCAAGCGCTGGTGCAAAAGTTCGATCGCACTCAAACCGCTGGCCGAAATCGGACGAAAAGGAATCGTAGCTTCGATGCAAGCGGCAATTTCGGCGATCGTACTTGCAGGCAAAAAAGGCTCCAAAGATTTGGCAGCAATCACGGCACTCAAGAATTCGTTCTGGCCGGCAAACGGAGAGAGAATCTTGCCTGGAACAAACCCAAAGACAGAGGCCACCAGGTGATACATGGCATCGTCGGGTAGTTCGGTTCGATCTCTAATCACTAACTGCGATCGCACTTCTTGGACAAAAGGACAAAGGGCGCTGCTGATATTGAAACTTACGCCCTGATCGACTTGGACGTACACGAGGTCGTGAAACAGCGCAGCCAGTACCTCGATCGGATCGACTGACCCTCCGACCTCAAAAATGTGTTCCGACGTGTGAAAGTAGCGCCAAGGCCCCCTCATCGTTTGAATGATGAGCTCTGCTATCTGCTCCAGCTTCGGAATGTCTACTCGACCTCCCAATTGCTCGATCGACGCTACCAAAGCATCCAGACACCGTTTTTGTTCTCCGAAAAGCTCCATTTACGCACCTCCACTACATTCCCTGATTGTCTTGGGCTTGATTGAATGGTATCAAAACGCGCTGCGATCGTGCCATCGCTCGTGAGTGAAAACTTGTTTTTGTCAGAAGTCCGATCGGGGGGTAAAAGCCAGAGGGGAATACAGGGAGAGAGGGAGAGAGCGCCAGAAGAGAATTAAAAATTAAAAATTTGCCGCGATTCTGGGAACTAAAAGGTTCTGTATCATCAATAACATTAGATTTGAGCGGATACCATTTTAGATTTTAGATTGTGGATTGAAAAATTGCAGGATTGAAAAATTGCAGGATTGAAAAATTGCAGGATTGGGAATGACTTATGACTATCGGGGTTTGGATCGCCGACAAAGCAAAAGCAGTTGCATTTTTTTTAACAATAGTGAGTTTACAACCGCCCGATCGCTAAATCTCAAAAAAACGCGGTTTTTCTCAATCTGGGTCGATCGACTTCTAGGGAAGCAGAAACCTGGTTGTAGCCCGCACGCGCCAGCGATCGAGCGATGTTCAGCTTTTAGACAGAGGTAAACACCCGTGCGATCGCTGCAAGATTAACTAGGAACTGAGCAATTTGGGAGACTAGGTGGCGTGAAATTCGTGTCCGACCCGCGAATAACAGTCAAAATCCGCAAAATGAACGAGCGGGTGCGGTGGCAAGAAAAGTCGATCGCCGATCGGGGAATTGACCAAACTAAGATGGTTTTGGACGATCGAACCGATGACTGTCCTGAATTTTCATTTTTAGTCGCAGGCGACAGCGGCACCGGCAACCACCGCGGCCACAACCCGCAGCGGCAGGTTGCCGAGTTGATGCTGCGGGAACGCCAAAGTTGCCGTTTTGCTCTGCATACGGGCGATGTAGTTTATCTGGTGGGTTCGAGTGAATATTACTTGCAAAACTTTATTCGCCCCTACCGAGAGTTTATCGTCGGCGGCGAGCAACCATCTCGGATTGCTTACGATCGCATGGTGTTCAACTTTCCGTTTTTGCCCGTACCGGGAAACCACGACTACTACGACTTGCCGATATTCTACGGAATTCTCTCTGCGACTGCTTTGCCGCTGCGGAGGCTGCTGGGTTCCAAGTTAGATCTCGATGTCGGCTGGCACGGTTCGGAGATCGGAAATGCCTACGCCAAAGCCTTTCTCGACTACCTGAGGGCTCACAAATTGCCGGGAGAGCTCGATCGCCACCTAGACGCCCACTACACCGCCAGCACCAGCACAGGCCGCTGCATCCGCTACCAACCCGGACGCTTTACCCGCTTACCCAACCGCTATTACACGTTTCGCAGCGGGGGTATCGACTTCTTCGCCCTCGACTCCAATACCTTCAACGAACCCTTACCGATCCCGAAAACCAAAGAGGGCGAGATTCGCCGCCAAAATTTGGAACTCGATCGGCAAAAGTTGGAACAAGAAAAATTGGAAATGCTCGAAATGTCCGATCGGCTAAACCCGGAAATTCCCGAAGAAGCCGAAAAGCTAGACGACTTGAGCGCCAAATTAGAGCAAGTTGACGAAATGCTGATGGATATCGACAAACAACTGTCGCCCGACAGAACAGCCTCCACGGACGTTGAACAACTCGAATGGCTCAAAAGGCGATTGATTGCATCTTGGGCAGATTCAGACGTGCGGGGGCGGGTAATGTACTTGCACCATCCCCCCTACGTAACCGAGGCGACAAAGTGGAATCAAGCTCAAACTTTGGCAGTTCGGCTGCGATTGCGCGAGGTACTCGATGCGGTGGCCGATGCAGTTGGGGAGGAGGCGCGGGGGCGTCCCCTAGTAGATTTGGTACTCACAGGCCACGCCCACTGTTTGGAATACCTGCGGACTGGGGATACCGGACACGGCGACTCTGGGATTAATTGGATTGTCTGCGGGGGAAGCGGCCACAGCCTGCGGCGTCAGCGCCCGGAAGGGCCGATATTGCAGGAAGCATCGAGCCCGGAAGCTTATCGGTTGGCGCGCGAGGCTGGTGCTGAAACAGCCAGCCGGCGGGTAGCGGAATCTTTGCTATTTGTCGGCCGCAGCGGCGAAGGTTCCCACAAACGCCGTCCTTATTCGTGTTTGCGGATTGATGTTCTTGACGGGACTCCCCCCAAGTTCAGAGTTCGACCTTTGGTTGTCGAACGATTTGAGGGGAAATGGCAGGAAATCGCGATCGAACCTTTTGTAATTTAACTTTCGCTTCTAGGTTTGTAGTGAGGACTTCAGTCCGCAAAAATTGGGAAGGACTAAAGTCCGAACGATCGAACCTATTTGGTTTTAGGTTTGTAGTGGGGACTTTAGTCCTCAGGAAAATAAGGACGAAAGTCCTCACTACAAACCAATTTAATTGTTGTATCTCAACAGGAAATAATATTACCAATTACCAATTACCCATTCCCAATTCCCCATTCCCAATTACCCCTTACCAACTATGAAACGTTCAGCTTGCCTAATCTTTAATCCCGTCGCCGGCAACAGCGACCCCGACCAAGACTTAGCGACAATTCAAGAAATGTTAGAGCCGTTTATTGACTTAGACATTCGGCTGACAACACCAGAATTAGATGCAGATCAACTCGCCCGCGAAGCAGTTGCTAGAGGAGTTCAGGAAATTATTGCTTCCGGGGGTGACGGCACATTATCAGCAGTTGCGGGCGCCATTGTGGGGACAAATATCCCTTTAGGAATTATTTCGCGGGGAACTGCGAATGCTTTTGCAAATGCTTTGGATCTTCCGAATACCATCGAAACCGCCTGCGAAACTATTTTGGGAGGGTTGACGCGGGTGGTGGATGCGGGGATGTGTAACGGTAAAATGCCGATGGTTTTGTTAGCTGGAGTGGGTTTTGAGGCGGAAACTGTCGAATTAGCCGATCGCGAAATGAAGAATCGCTGGGGAATGCTGGCCTACATTCTCTCGGGAATCAAACAGTTAAACAATTTAGAAAGATTTGAAGCCGAAATCGAAACCGAAGATAAAATCATCACCGTTACTGCGGTGGCCGTGACAGTGGCGAATGCAGCGCCGCCTACTTCCATTTTAGCTCAAGGCCCCGCGGGGATTATTTTCGATGACGGCTTGCTGGACGTGACGCTGGTGGCGCCTCAAAATAAAGCAGGGGCGATCGCAGCTTCTTATCACCTCTTACAAACAGCGTTGAGCGGCAATCCTACCGATCGCGACGACATCGGTTATTTGCGCGCAAAAAAAGTAAAAATCAGTGCCGATCCGCCTCAAAAAGTGGTTGTAGATGGAGAAATTGTCGGCATGACTCCGCTTTCAATTGAGTGCATTCCCGGAGGTTTAACTATTTTCATACCGCGAGTTGAAGAAGATGTACCCGTGGAAAAACTGACAGGTTTAGCTGACATTGAAGTGACAATGAAACCCTTAACTTAAACATGACCTAGGCAACTCTTAAGGTACGTAGTTGCGCTTGGGCGCTCTTAGGTACGTAGTTGCGCTTGGGCGCTCTTAGGTACGTAGTTGCGCTTCAGCGCTCTCTTCTCTTAAGGTACGTAGTTGCGATGAAAGCGCTCTCTTAATTAGATATGAAAGAGCAGTATTCTGGAGGTACGTAGTTGCACTTCAGCGCTCTTTTAATTAGATATGAAAGAGCGCTGAAGCGCAACAACATACCTTAAGACCGCGTGGGCGCTCTTTTAATTAGATATGAAAGAGCGCTGAAGCTTAATTAGATATGAAAGAGCGCTGAAGCGCAACTACATACCTTAAGACCGCGTGGGCGGTCTTTTCTTTTTATGCCTCTAAGATTTGGCGAATCCGGCGCTCTAAAAGTTCGAGATCGAGGCCGCCTTCATCGCGACTGATGCGGCGCACGGTGACGTTAACATTGTTCAAATCTGCCAGCAAATCTTGGAGGATTTCTTGTTGCTGGCGGGCTTGAGTTATTTCGCGCGGTTCCTGCACCAAATCGCGAACAATTGTATCTTCGGCGCGCGAAGCAACGATCGGGTCTGCTTCGCCGTCTACGTGCACGAAAGTGCGCCGGCCCGGGCCCCGTTCTTCTTCAATTGGGATTACTGCTGTTACTCGATCGGATCGCACATATTTGCCAAATCCTAGGTGGACTAAGACGGAAGATTGTATTTTCATAGATAGCAAGTTTTATTTGTAAGTTATCTATATTTTAACTTTTTCACTATGAAACGACAACTAATATCAAAGCTTTTTTTACTACAATATATGTCGGTTTTTTCTCTGTTTTGAAGTTGTCAAATCGAGAAAAAAATGCTAAGTTAATTAACTGGATATAACTTGCCAACGGTTGGTCAGAAACCGGGTTTTTCACGAAGAGACGCGTTGCAGCCCACAGATTCGGTAAAAACCCGGTTTCTTTGGTTGAAGCGCGTAAATCCTGTTAACATAAAAATAGAGCAATGTGCGATCGCCCGCAGCGCATTTCAGGGACACAGCCTACCGATTCTAGATTTGAGCGTTACTCCCACGGAAAAACAGGAAAGCCTAAATGATCCCAATTAGTCTCGACTTAGTTATCAGCCTCCTGACAGCCATTCCCTTCGGCACCATCAAAGACAAGCTTCAGCGCAACGAAACAGTCATCAAATTATTAAAAAGATTTAACCTCGACCCCGATGCACCGCCAGCCGATTTTAGCGGAGTTTACGTTTATACTTTAGTAGAATACGGCGCTGGCAAACCCAAGCAGATTTTAGAACTGTTTCGCCAAAAAGAGATTGAATCAGCATTTCGTAAAGCCTTCGAGTCCGATAGCCCAGCAATTTTAATTCAAGCAGGCGATGACTTTCTCAATGAGTCTGCTTTGGGCCAAGAACTTCGAGATTTAGGCATTGACCCCAGACGGGAGTTTATGGCATTTGCGGCCGTGTTTATGGAAGTCGCAAAGCGGACGCGATCGATCGGCGATGTGATGGTGGGAAATGCGATCGCCTCTTTGCAAAAACGCCTATCTATGGTAATGGATCGCATCGAACGCCTTCCCACTCTCGAAGGAATTCGCACGGAGTTTGCGCGGTTGGAAGCCGAAGATTATCCCGCACTTCCCGCAGCCACATCAACGAATATTCAAAAGTCTCAAGCTTTTATTTTATCACAACAAGTGCGCGGTTGGTTTGAAACCTTAAATTATCAATTTGAAACCTATCAAATCTCGGAAGATAACTATTTTGAATGGATTATCAATGTTCCGGTGAGACGCAAAAAGTACGATCGCATTTTAGTACGCGGTATCGCCGGAGAAGCCGGACTCAGGGACATCTTAGCCTTGCGCGAGTCGGTGGAAAAGCAGCGCACCGATGAAGGCTGGTTAGTCACCGCCCGCCGCATCAGTCGCGCCGCGCGGGATGAGGTAGAAAAAGATGAAAATCGCGATCTAGCTTGCTATACCTTCGATGAATTGCTGGATCAAGATGCCGATTTTACCGCTTATCTGGATTGGCTAGAAACTGAAATTACCAGCCGAGGAATTGATACGAAATATGTGCCGCTAGCTTGTACGAAAGAAGAAATTGACCCCGATACTCACCGCAAAATAGGAGTGAGTCATTATGGCGATCGAGATGGGTGGATTGAAGGTTATATTGATTTGTGGTTGGATGACCCAGTAAAAGAACATATTTCAGTTTTAGGAGAATTTGGAACCGGGAAAACTTGGTTTGCGATGCACTATGCTTGGATGGCGCTGCAACGCTACAAAGAAGCTCAAAAGCGCGGCTTAGAACGTCCGCGTTTGCCGTTAGTAATTCCCCTGAGAGATTATGCTAAAGCTGTTAGTGTGGAGTCGCTATTTTCTGAGTTTTTCTTTCGGAAACACGAGATACCTTTGGCGGGTTATTCGGCTTTTGAACAACTAAATCGGATGGGTAAGTTTCTGTTGATTTTCGATGGTTTTGATGAAATGGCCGCTAAGTGCGATCGGCAAGAAACCATCAACAACTTCTGGGAACTAGCAAAAGCCGTCGTTCCGGGTGCGAAAGTTATCCTGACTTGCCGCACCGAACACTTTCCTGAAGGCAAGGAAGGACGGGCATTGTTCAATGCAGAACTGCAAGCTTCAACAACCATTTTAACAGGCGAAACTCCCCAATTTGAAGTCTTAGAATTAGAGAAATTTAACGACGCGCAAATTCGGCAAGCGCTGTCAGTTCAAACAGAAGCAACTACTGTCGAAAAAGTGATGGGAAACCCGCACTTATTAGATTTAGCGCGCCGCCCGGTGATGACTGAGTTAATTTTGGAAGCATTGCCCGATATTGAAGCAGGAAAACCAGTCGATATGTCGCGGATATATCTGTATGCGGTGCGACGGAAGATAGAGAGAGATATCAAAGCTGAACGCACTTTTACTTCTTTAGCAGATAAGCTTTACTTTTTGTGCGAACTGTCTTGGGAAATGCTGTCTACCGACCAAATGAGTCTGAATTATCGCGGTTTTCCCGATCGCATTCGCGGCCTGTTTGGTGCCATCGTCCAGGAGGAAAAAGACTTAGACCACTGGCATTATGACATGATGGGTCAAACGATGCTAATCCGCAATGCCGACGGCGATTATACTCCGGCGCACCGTTCGCTGTTAGAGTTTTTTGTCGCTTATAAATTTGCGGCGGAATTGGGAGTTTTAGCGGCAGATTTTACCGAATTAGTTGCGCCGGAACAGTCTTGTTTAGATCCTGATGTTGAGGCTCAATTATACACTTGGTCTAATTATTGTCGGCTTCAGGCGCAGAAGAGAAATCAGAACGAATTGATCGCGCCTTTCAAGGGATTTGTTGCTGAAGATTTAGGGCAACTTCGTCAGAGTTTCGGACAAGCGCCACTGACGAAAGCAGTGATTGATTTGTTGTTACCTATGTTGGAGGTTATTTCCCCCCCCTTGTTAAGGGGGGCCGGGGGGGATCGTGACGATGCCAATCACGAGAGAACCCCCGAATTCCTATTAGAGAGAGAGGATAGTGACGATGTTAGCCAGAAGAGATCCCCCCAACCCCCCTTAAGAAGGGGGGCTTTAGAGAAGTCGCCCCTACTAGAAATTATGGAAGAAACGCGGGGAAAAACTGAAAGCGAGGTGGGTTATGTGGGAGGGAATGCGGCGACGCTGTTGGTGAAAATCGATCGCACTGCGTTAGAAACAAAAGACCTTTCTCGTGCAGTTATTTTAGGTGCTGATTTTACAAATGCTAGCTTGCGCCGCGTCAACTTTGCTGAAGCGAATTTAGCTAATTCTGCTTTTACTAAAATCTTCAGCAGTATTCGGTCAGTAATGTTTAGTCCTGATGGCAAACTGTTAGCTACAGGTGATACTGATGGCATAGTTCGCTTGTGGGAAGCTAGCAGTTGCAGAGAAATATTGACCTGTAAAGGACATAGCAACGTAGTGGAGTCAGTTGCCTTCAGTTCTGATGGTAAGATACTTGCTAGCGGAAGTTATGACAAAACAATTAAGTTATGGGATGTCAAAACTGGTGAATGTTTAAAAGTTTTGCAGGGACATACCGAATCAGTAATGTCTGTCAGATTCAATCCTGATGGAAATATACTCGCCAGTGGGAGTTTTGATGGCACGGTAAGGTTATGGGATATTCGTACTAGCGAATGCTGCAAAATTTTGCAAGACCATACTAAAGTGGGATTTTCAGTGGCTTTCCATCCTGGTGGTGAGATACTTGCTACTGGGAGTGGTGACCAAACAATAAGGGTATGGAATATCAACAGTGGTGAATGTCTAAAAATATTTGAGGGACATACTAAAAATGTGTTTTCAGTTGTTTTCAATTCTACTGGTGAAATACTTGCTAGTGGCAGTGGCGACAAAACAGTGAAGCTGTGGAATATCGGTAGCGGTGAATGTCTCAAAACTTTGGAGGGACATTTCGATCAAATACGGTCGATCGCCTTTAGCCCAAATGGCGAAATACTTGCAAGTGGAAGTTACGATCGCACTGCAAAGCTGTGGGATATCCGCACTGGTGAATGCTTGAATACTTTGCAAGGACATAGCAATCAAGTAGGGTCAGTTGCCTTCCATCCTGGGGGTGACATACTTGCTAGCAGTAGTTACGACCAAACGCTGAATCTGTGGGATATCAACAGCGGTGAATGCTTGAATACACTGCAAGGGTATAGCAATCAAGTAATGTCGATCGCCTTCAGTCCCAACGGTGAAATGCTGGCCAGCGGCGATGACGAGAAAAAAGTCAGGCTGTGGGATGTCAACACTGGTGAGTGCCTCCAAATCTTGCAGGGGCATCTCGATCGGGTACACTTAGTTGCCTTCCATCCAAACGGTGAAATACTTGCCAGCGGTAGTTATGACGAAACATTGAGGCTGTGGAATATTCGCAGTGGTGAATGCCTTCATACTTTGCCAGAATTTGGCAATGAAGTACGGTCGATCACATTCAGTCCAAATGGTGAAATACTTGCGAGTGCAGGTTATAAACAAACGGTGAGGCTGTGGGATATCGTTACTGGCGAATGCCTCAAAACCTTGCAAGGGCATAACAATTTTGTATACTCGGTTGCTTTCAGTTTTTTGGGCGAGATATTTGCCAGTGCAGGTTTTGACGGAACGGTGAGGCTGTGGGATATCCATAGTGGTGAATGCCTCCAAATTTTGCAGGCGCATACGGGTTGGGCACGCGGAATCGCCTTTAGTCAGAACGGTGAAATACTTGCCAGTGGAAGTATCGATCGAACAGTAAGATTATGGGATGTCAAGAGTGGTGAATGCCTCCAAATTTTGCAGGGGCATACTGATTGGATACGTTCAGTTGCTTTTAGTTATTCTGGTAAAATAGTTGCTAGTGGAAGTGTAGATGGAACGGTAAGAATATGGGATATCCGTACAGGTGAATGTCTAAAAATTTTGCAAGGTCATACCAGTAGAATTAACTCAGTTGCCTTCAGTTCAAATGGAAAAATTATTGCTGCTTGCTGTCGGGATGGCACAATTATAATTTGGGATGCTGGGACGGGTGAGTGCCTCAAAATACTGAAAAGTGACAGACCTTATGAAAACATGAATATTACCGGAGTTACGGGTTTAACGGAAGTTGAAAAAGCCACCCTCAAAGCTTTAGGGGCTGTGGAAAATTAATCATCGCCAAGGAGGAACTATGCAGTCAGCAATACGGATTACCACCAAAGTTCTTGCAGGAAATAAACTTGAAATTCAAGTGCCACCTGGTTCTGTGGGTGAAGAGGTTGAAGTGTTTGTGATTATACCAGAACACATCTCGATCGCCCAAGAAAATGCTTGGAAAACTTTTTTTGATAGTTTAAATATGTTCTCGGAGGACTTTATGCTAGTCAGAAATCAGTTGTCTGTGGAGACGAGAGACGGTTTAGAATGAAATTTTTACTACGCCACTGACGCGCGGGTTCAGAAACCGGGTTTTTTCGATAAAATTTCGTTGTGTCCAGCAGATTCGGCCAAAAACCCGGTTTCTTTGGTTAAAGTTATCCGATCGCAAATTCACTCAATTTTCGCATCATCGGCGGGTCAAACCCAAGTACAATATCTTCTTTGGGAACTCCCAATTCAACGAGTTCGTTAGCAATACCCACTTCAGTGCCATCCTGCTGAATCCAGATTTTATTATCCATAATATCCAGGTGCAACACCGGGCCATAAACTCGCCGCTGATTGCGCCAGCCTACATAGATTAATTGATAATGATCGCGATCGATATCAAAGATAGTTTGAGCCTGAATTCGCTCATCCCACACCAGACTAGCGTGTTGGGAGAGTAGATTTTGGATATGTTGCCGATAAAGGTCTACATTTGCCATTGTGCGTCTAAATCTCCATATCCAAAACAATCCTATTCTTCTCTTTGGATAGATCCAAAAACCTGTTCCACAGTCAAATTAAGTTCGGGAAAGCTACAGGATAAAATTCGATCGCCCTCTCGGAACTGGCTAGCCTGATATTCCCCCTCAACCAACTGATAAACCGAGATTGTAGGTTGTTTCGGATTGCCAATGAAGCGTCTGCCACCCAAAGCAGCATAATCCACAACCCAATATTCCGGGATACCCAATCTTTCATAATCAGCCACTTTAACCAAGTAATCATCTTGCCAGTTCGTGCTAACTACCTCGATCGCAAGTTTAACAGATTTACCTTGGGTAATAATCGATGATTTTTTCCAAAGTGGCTCCGAAATCAAGGCTGGCTTGTCTAATACTATGATATCTGGCTGATATCCTGTCGTCGCTCCTAGAGGCTTGACAAAATAGGTTGATGGTGTTATGTAAGACAGATTAAGGCGATCGATTTCTACGTTAATTTTGCGGATGAGAAAACTTGTAACTTCCTCATGGTCGCCGTTTGGATTCATCTCAACTATTACTCCATCTCGTAGCTCGAAACGTCCTTTGCCATCGGGATACCACTCTATAAATTCCTCGAATGTTAGTAGTTTGGCTGTGGTTTGAATCATGTTGGCACGGCCTCTTCTTTTTAACTGGAATCAGTAAATCTCCAGTTGGATAACTTATTGTACCATTCTTGATATGACTTACGCGCGAGTAGTCAGAAACCGGGTTTTTCCTTTGAATACTTCCTTGAGGCCAGCAGATTCCGCCAAAAACCCGGTTTCTAGGATACCCTACTGACTAAATTGTTGAGCGTAATAACGAGCGTATCGATCGCCCTTTTCGAGCAATTCCTCATGGGTTCCCGATTCCATCACTCTACCTTTTTCCAAGACCAAAATCCTGTCAGCCTTCCGCACAGTCGCCAAACGGTGCGCGATAATAAACACAGTCCGATCGCGCATCAATCTTTCCAAGGCCTCCTGCACCAAAGCTTCCGACTCCGAATCTAGCGCCGATGTCGCTTCATCGAGGATCAGAATTCGCGGATTTAGCAAGACTGCACGGGCGATCGCAATTCTTTGTTTTTGTCCGCCCGATAAATTTACACCCCTTTCTCCTACCCAAGTTTGATAGCCGTCGGGAAACTCAGTAATGAATTGATGGGCGTTAGCAATTTCCGCAGCTTTCTGTACATCTTTCAGTTCGTAATAAGATTGACCGAAAGCAATATTTTGAGCAATTGTACCCGAAAATAAAATAGTTTCTTGCGGTACAATTCCGATTTGTCGGCGCAGCGTATTTAATGTCACATCTTGAACATCAATCCCATCAATTAAAATTTGTCCGGCTTGCGGATCGTAAAATCTGGGTAACAAGTTTACTAACGTAGTTTTCCCCGCACCGGATGCGCCGACAAGCGCAATCGCTTCTCCGGGAAGTGCGAGTAAACTCATACTTTGTAAAATCGGAACCCCCCCTAGCCCCCCCTTATCAAGGGGGGGTTGAGGGGGGTAGGCAAAATTAATGTTGCGGTATTCGACTTTTCCGGTAACGTGGGGAAGTTCGATCGCACCAGGCTTTTCGACGACTGTTGATTGAATGGCTAAAAGTTCAAAAATGCGATCGCTAGAAGCCTCTCCCTGCTTAAAATCGCCGTAATTTGCAGTGGTAATTGCGATCGGATCGATTAACAGCGCTACTCCGGCGATATAACTGATAAATTGCGTACCAGTGAGATTTCCTTGAGCAATTTGCCAACCACCGAGGAAAAACAGCAAAATCACGCTCATCGCTTCCAGAAAGCCAACTACGACGAACTGGAGTGCTTTTATGCGTTCTGACAAATACTTAGCGCGGCGGTTTTGTTCGGCTTCTTCTGCAAAGCGGGCAATTTCGTAGTCTTCCGCCACAAATGCTTTGATTAAACGAATGCCGCTGAATACTTCTGTTAGCAAAGCGGATAAATCAGAAATCCGATTTTGACTTTCTCGCGAGTAACTGAGCAGTTTCTCGCCAAACCAGCCAATTAATATAGCCATTAACGGTGCAATGATTAATGCACCCAAAGTTAATTGCCAGTTAAGATAAATCATATATCCCATGACTGCAATTAGCTGCAAAACACAAGGGATAAATTGATGAAAAAATTTATTTACGACTTCGCCAATGCGGTCAATATCTTCTGTGAGGCGGTAGGATAAATCTCCGGTTTTGGCAGTTTCAAAGTAGCCGAGATTGAGGTTTTGGAGGTGTGCATAAACTTTTTTGCGGATTTCTAAAGCAATAGTCAAAGCTGCTTTTGCCATCAGCGTATCTTGACCGTACTGGGCGATACCACGAATTAGAAATATGATGGCGCTGAGTGCAGCAATTTGAGCAAACCCTTTTAAATCTCCTTTACCTATAAACTTGGCGGTTTCACCAACCAGCCACGCGATTATTGGCCAAAATATGGTAAAGACTACGGTACAAGCTAATGCTTTACCGATGGTTTGTTTTTGGGGACGGAGGTAGGGTAAGATTTGCCAGTATGTCGATCGAGCTTTCAAGATATTTTGCCCTCGCAAGTTCTGTTTTTAGAGATATCTGAGCCAGAATATGATATCAGCGATCGGGCAAATCTTCGCAATCATTCTTGACCCTCAGCATGAGTAGCCCGTACTTTAGCCCCCGCCACAACTGCACCCCGAAAGGCGGCCGATTCTCCGGGTGCAAGACTAACGGGTTGAGTATCGATAAATCCGTTGTCTATTAAATTGCCTGACTCGTCCAAAACTTCATAGTTGACTTTGACATTTTTGATAATTTTGCAGCCTTGATTCAACACTTTTCCGCTGAAAAAGCTGCCGTCATAATTTGCCGTCGCAATTGACACTTTCGCCGCAATGTTAGCACCGGTAATGCAAGTTGGGGAACTTCCCGATGGCTGTTTTTCGCACAACTTGCCTAAGTCTACTATTTTGCCTTCGGTGGTTTTTAGGTAGCAAAATGGTTCATTAATTAGTGAGTTTTGAGCAAGGGTATTTGTAGAGTCTGCAATCAAAGGGCGAGCCGATATCGGCGAGATTAGCAAACTTGATAAAGCTACGGTTAAATGTAATATTTTCATATTTGTTTGGGATTTAATGAAATTAATTGTACCAGATAATTTCGCTAAAATTTACATTGTGCTATGATAAGACATCAAACTTTTGAAAATAAAGTCATGGTCGTTACTCAAGATAACCCCAAACAAAAAGCGATCGCCCTGACCGTAACTTGGGAGAAGTTGCCAGACGATTTCCAATTAGAAGAAAAACCAGTGGAGAATACAGGTCAACCGCTAATTGCTGGAGCACTGCGAGAAATCTTAGAACTGAGAGGATTAATCGGCCCACTAATGCTGATTGCCAGCAATTTTGGGATTTGCGCTACTGTCAACGGCGAGTTAGTTATCAAAGCACCAGATTGGGTTTACGTACCTTCGGTATTGCCCGCAGAGTCGAGAATTGACCGCAAAAGTTACACCCCAAACTTGGAAGGAGAAATCCCGACCATTGTGATGGAATTTTTGTCGGAAACAGACGGCGGGGAATATTCTACTAAACGTACTTTTCCTCCGGGAAAGTGGTTTTTTTACGAACAAATTCTGCAAGTCCCAACTTACATCATTTTTGACCCAGAAACTGGATTGCTGGAAGTATATCGCTTGCAAAATGGCAACTATGTACTAGAATTTCCCGATGAGGAAGGTCGTCACTGGATGGCAGATTTTGGTTTGTATTTAGGAACGTGGAGAGGGGAGAAAGAACAGCGTACAGGCTATTGGTTGCGCTGGTGGGATGAATCAGGAAATCTGCTGTTGTGGGGCGTAGAACAGTTAGCAGTAGAACGCCAGCGAGCCGATCGCGAACGGGAACGAGCCGATCGACTGGCTGAGTATTTGCGCGATCGGGGAATCAACCCGGACGAGATTATTTGATGAATTCTACGCGATATTTGTAGGGACACGGCAATGCCGTGTCCGCAATTACTCCTATTATTTAATACTCGGATTCCTATTCCCAAGATTCCGGGCTCCCGGAACTTTTCGGCTGGGACGACGATTGTTCAAACTGCTAGCAGTTCGAGCATTCACAGCATCAACAGGAGCTCTTAAACCCAAGTCTTGCAAAATTTCTACAGCCGCCCTTTGTCCAGTTTCGCAACCGCCTTCCATGTAACCTTGATTTTCTAGCGAAGTGTGTTCTCCGGCAAAATATAAATTGCCAAATCGTTCGCCTTCGACGCGGTGCATTTGCGTCCACTGTCCGACTAAATAGCAGGAATAAGAACCTTTAGAAAAGCGTTCTCCCGGCCAATAAACTCGCACTGCTTTTCCCGATCGCAAATTTCTCACTCCGGGAAAAACTCTTTCAAATTGTCCCAAGAATTTTTGTGCTTGGTCTTCAGGAGTTCCGCTACCGATCGACAAACCTTGCTTTCCTCCTGTAAAATTAGTGATCAAACCGTTAGCAGTGGGAGCAAAAGCCGTAGCTTCCCAGGTATTCTGGAATCCTAAATCGGTATAAACAGAAGCAGTCGATCGATAAGTTTCTCGCCAAATGCGACTGCGGTAGCCAGTAATCAGCTTAGAATTAGTACCGTAACCCAATTGCTCGATCGCCCTACGCTTCGGTTGCGGCAAAGGCACGTTAATTTTAACGTCTCGGAGAGTGCTAAACGGCAAAGTTAGCAAAACCCGTTCATAAATACGCTCAAAGGCGCTTTCACCCGATCGCAAATTCACCCGATAGCGGCCATCCGGCAAAAAAGTAATCGCTTCCAAAATTGTCCCCGTCTCGATCGAACCAGACAATCGATCGGCTAAACGGTTGACAATTTGACTGTTACCGCCGTCTATTTGATAACGCTGATCGCTGTCGCCGTACAATTCAAAACTGCCAGATTCAGAACCGATTAAAAACAGCAGATTTAACGCCGACTGTTCCTCGGGATCTCGACCGTATTCTATCGTGTAAGCAATGCGGAGCAACTGCCGGACAATCGTGCTAGTATCAGCTTGGTTTACATATTCAGCGATCGAAAGATTGTCCAATCTTTCCGCTGGTTCTGTAAAATCTTGATAGCTAATGTTATCTCCGATCGCACCCAAATCTGCACTAATTTTACTAGCAAGCGGCCCAAAATCAGCGATTAATTGCGCTAGAGAAAATCGTCGCCCTTCCAAGAAAAAAGTATCCTTTACCAATCCACGCTGCACTTCAACTAAGTCGATCGCCCGCAAACCCAATTCCGTCGCCAGCGAGATCAAAGTAGTGTGGCCGCTATCAATAAATTCTCCTCCCAGCTCGGCCGAAATCGCTGTTCCAGCCACCCTAGGAGCCGTGCGAATCCGTCCCCCCACGCGGTTGCTTGCTTCGATAATATCGGCACGCACGCCCCCCTGACGCAAGCGATAGCCCGCCGTCAAACCAGCAATCCCCGCACCCACAACCAAAATGGGCGATCGACCGCGCGCTTGAGCAAAAGCCCCCTCTCCCTCCCGGGTAAAAGTCGCAGCAGCAACGGCTCCCGCCGCCGCTAAACCCCCATGCAGCAAGTGCCGCCGAGATATGGGAAAATTGGGAGTGCGATCGTCCAGCATCCCCAGTAATTCATCAGCCGGAATGCCTGTTTCCCTTGACTTTTGGGCAATACTCGCAGCGCGGCGCAGCATTGCCATCAGTGCAGATTTAGCCATAATTGAGACGCCCTCACAAAAAAAATGATGTAAACTGAATTCTCGATCGAATTTGATTATGCACTTTCCAGATTAAAGTACAGAGAGATTTTTTAATAATGCTAACCCTCAGAACACTGTTCGACAGCAAATTTTATCTCGAAAACAACCCAGATGTCGGCGTAGCAGTCGCCAGAGGCACAGTATCGACCCCCTTCGATCACTACCAAAAAATTGGCCAATTTGAAAATCGTGACCCTAATGCCCTGTTTGACGCCAGCTATTATTTAGACACCAATTCAGATGTCGCAGTGTCAGCCGAAAAAAACAAATTTTCCGGCGCCCAGCACTTTATTAAATTCGGTCAATTTGAACGGCGGAACCCCAACCCTTTCTTCGATGTGGGTTTTTATCTGACAAGCAACCCGGATGTGCAAACAGCAGTCCAAACCAATCAATTTAGCGCCTTTGAACACTACTTGAAAGTCGGTCAATTTGAAAACCGCAAAGCCAGCATTTTTTTCGATCCCAGCTTTTATCTAGAAAGATATCCGGTAATAGGATCAGCAGTCAGCAGTGGCGCAGTTAAAAGTGCGATCGACCATTACATTCAATTCGGTCAACAAGAAGGATTGTTGAGCACTCTCCCCGTTCCCGCCGACGATTTGAGCACAGCCCAAAACCTAGGTGTTCTCACAGAAAGTCTAACTGACAACGATTTTTTGAGTGCTACCAAACCAGCCGATATTTACAGTTTCATCCTCAATACTCCCAGTCTTTTCAGTGCAACTGTTGATGGTTTGAGTGCAGATGTGGATGTAGAATTAATTCAGGATCTCAATGGTAACGGCGTAGTTGGATTAGACGATATTATTGCTTCATCTAACAATTTAGGTACGGCTTCAGAAAGAGTTGTAAGCAATGGGGCTTTGCCTGCGGGGACTTATTTCGTCCGCGTTTCTCAATTTCAAGGCGATACAGATTACAATCTGAGATTGCTATCTGCTCCCTCAGTAATACCGCCCCAAACTTAAAATCAAATTAACGTATTAGATACGTAGTTGCGCTTTAGCGCTCTTTATAATATTAGGAAAGAGCGCCAAGATCGCAACTACGTACCTTTTGAGATTGCTATCCGCTCCGTCAGCAATACCGCAACTACGTACCTTTTGAGATTGCTATCCGCTCCGTCAGCAATACCGCCCCAAACTTATACCAATTATCTAAAATTGTGGAACACTCTTCAACCCCCCTAGCCCCCCCATGAATCAGGGGGGGTACAAGAATACTGTTATTTCGTTGAAAATTGGTATTAAAATCAAATTAACGTATTAGGTACGTAGTTGCGCTTTAGCGCTCTTTATAATATTAGGAAAGAGCGCATTGCTGAATTTAAGTATGAATTGAAATGTAGAGACGTAGCATTGTTACGTCTTTACAGAGGTTTCAGTATCATAGGAAATAATTTTCCTACATCAAATCAGCAACGCCGGAAAGAGCGCTGAAGCGCAACTACGTACCTTAGCCGGGTGCATCTCATTTTTGAAAATATACTCGTAGGGGCGAAGCATTTCGGCAGTAAATCTCTGATTCTCACTGATAAATTATGTGCCGAAATGCTTCGCCCTTGCCAAAACCAGATGCACCCTATAGCAATCCTAAATCCATCAAGCGAACACACACTCTTTTCTTATCTTCCTACCCTTCGGGAACGGCTTCGCCGAACGCGAACTTCGCGCCTTCGCGGTTCGTTGAACAAATCTGGTTCACAAATGATTTAGACTTGCTATAAAACAAGCTTCCCAATTACCAATTACCAATTACCAATTCTCAATTCCCCAAAGTTTCAATTGTTAGTTGTTGGGCCGCCGGGAGAAGGCATGGATTGAATCGGTGTCGGAGGCCAATTAGAGCGACTTCTGCTGAGAGTAGCCGACACCAAAGCATAGCCCAAAACAGCAGGAAGGACGATCGCACTCAAAAACACGATCGCCACTGCCCATGTCATCGCATTGGACATCGGGCCGTAATGACTGCGGTAAGGGTCAAACGTTGGTAAATTAGACCTCGGGGCATCCCTCAGCGCGATCGGACGTTTGAACCGCACCCGCCTGTCATCGAGCTTTTCGAGCAAAACCCAGCCAACTTCCGCCTCTTCCCGACACAGCTTGTGAAAAATCGCCGGATTGCGAAATAAATCGCTGCTAGCCCGGACAATCTTGTACTCCCAAACTGTCAAATCATCAGGATTGCGATCGGATTTTGGATTGCCATTTGCGATCGCATTTTCAGGCGCAGTCAAATTATCTTCTTGAGATTCGTACCGAGTCAAAACTTCCTCCTCCTCATCACATTTTTGCCCCGCAGCCAATTGCTCGCGGCTCACCAAGACACCCAGAATCCCAGCCTCCAAGCCGAGACTACCAACCATCAAACTCCAAACCAGAATTTCAGTCATAAAAGGAGTTATAAAGTTAAAAATTAAAACTAAAAAGACTCGCTTTTAACTTTCAATCTTTAATTTTAAAATAGCCTTCCACCACACAATCTGCACCCACCGCGTGCCAAGAAACCCGCTCTAAAGTCAAAGCATCAGTCATTGCTGAAAAGCCCAAATCTCCCACAGGAGTTGGAGCACCTTGGCCGCCGACAATTTTAGGAGCAATAAAAGCCATAATTTTCTGCACTGCACCTTCAGCAATTGCCGAAGCCGCCAAAGTGCCACCGCACTCCCACAGTACAGACATAAAAGATCGATCGTACAAATAAGTCATCACATTAGTCGGTGTCAGCGGTGACAACTCCACAACTTCCACCCCTTTGGCAATCAAAAATTCCTGAAATTCCGGCTTAACCCCAGGCTCAGTCAGTACCAAAGTAGCCGCCGAGGAGGTTTCCCACAACCAAGCCGACTTCGGCAAATCCAGAGAGCGGCTCATCACCACCCGCAAGGGATTGTTTCTGTCAGGCTGGTGGCTTGTTAGTTTCGGATTATCTAGACGCACCGTATTTCCCCCAACAATCACCGCATCGCAGCCGGCACGCACCCGATGTACCTCGCTCCGAGCTTCCTCGCCTGTCACCCAAGCGCTGTGACCGGTAGTAGTAGCAATTTTACCGTCTAAAGTCATCGCATATTTCAAAATTCCGAAAGGCTGGCGGTACAAAATCCGGTGTACGAAAGCCTCGTTGAGTTTCTGACAAGCTTCCCCTTCCACTCCCGCCACCACTTCAATGCCAGCATCCCGCAATCGAGCCAGCCCAGTGCCAGCTACCAATGGATTTGGATCGACCATTCCAGCCACTACTTTTGCCACCTTAGCCTTAACTAAAGCTTCGGAACAGGGAGGAGTCCGACCGTAGTGGTTGCAGGGTTCCAGGTTCACGTAAACAGTCGCTCCGGCGGCAAGTTCCCCCGCTTCCCGGAGTGCAAACACTTCGGCGTGAGGTTGGCCGGCACCGGGATGGAACCCTTCGCCGACAATCTTACCGTCTCGGACAACTACGGAACCGACGAGGGGGTTGGGTGCGGTTTTGCCGAGGGCGCGGCGGGCCAATTCTATGCAGCGGCGCATCATGGCTCGATCGAACTCTTGAATTGTGCTATTGTCCAGTTGTTTTGTACCTTGCTGCTGTCGATTAGCTAAGTTGGCGATCGGTTTAGCGTCCGCCTCAAAAGTTTCCATGAGATTTTGCTCTGATATCTAACCTAAGTTTAGTAAGTTTGATGCTAATTTTTGCGAACGGGCGACGATCGATTGTTGAGCCAAACTTTACGGTATCAGGATTGAAAGGCGATTAAAATGGCGATCGACCCCACACGCCCAAACAAATAGCTGTGAACTACCCAACGCTGACCTTCGGTACAGCGTGGGCTTCTGACTTCATTGGGGATTGCGTCAGCTTAGACTTACGTCCCAGCTTCGGACTCACATCCCCTCCATCAGCAGCAGTCCTGGTTCCCAAGACCGATAGCATTCTGATTCCTTCTGCTCTGATATTTATTGAGGCGTTTCCGTCCCTATCGTGATGAGTACCGCAACTAGGACAAGTCCATGTCCTAACGTCTAATGGCATTTCATTCACCTGATAGTGGCAATTTGAACAGAGTTTCGAGCTAGGAAACCATCGGTCAATCTCTACCAACACTTTACCTTCACGGTCTAGTTTGTACTGCAAGAAATTGACAAACATCCCCCAACCTACATCAGAAATTGCTTTAGCTAGTTTGTGGTTGCGAACCATGCCCTTAACGTGAAGGTTTTCGACTACGATGACTTGGTTGTCGTCAACAAGCTTTCTGGATAGCTTATGCAAGTAGTCTTGACGGACATTGCTGATTCGTTCGTGAACCCTAGCAACCAGTTTCCTGGCTCGATCTCTCGACCTGCTTCCTTTCTCCTTTCTGGCTAGTTTTTGCTGTTTTCTTTTCAGGTTGCGTTCATGTTTTGCTAAATGCTTAGGATTCGGGTATTTGGATGTCTTGATACCATCATTGACAACAGCAAAATCTTTCAATCCCAAGTCAATTCCTGCAACTTTTCCATCGGTGTGAGCAACTAATTTGTCTCCTTCGAGTTCTGTCAGCACAGAGGCATAGTATTTTCCTGAAGGGGTCATGCTGACTGTTACAGTTTTGATAATTCCTTCAATCGGTCGATGTAACTTGACTTTAACAATGCCGACACGACCAGGAAACTTGAGGAAACCATCAACAATTTTGACTGACTGCGGATACTGGATTGATTGCCTATTTTTCTTGGCTTTGAATCTAGGGTATTTAGCTCTCGACTCAAAAAAGTTCTTGTAAGCAGTTACCAATTTGAGCGTAGTCGCTTGCAAAACTTGAGAGTAACACTCCGACAACCATTGTGTTTCTTCTTGTTTTTTGAGATTTGGTAGGAGTTTGTTCAACGCAATTTGAGTCAAGCCTTTACCCGTGGCTTTGTAGGTTTCAATGCACAAGTTGAGTGCATGATTCCACCACCAGCGAGAGCATCCAAAGTGCTGAGATAGTATCTCTTGTTGTTCAGTTGTCGGATACAGTCTGACTTTGACGGCTTGATGCTGCATTGTTTTTACCTCTCTTTAGCATTATATACATTCTTGATAAAATTAGTCCATCTAGCTGGCAAATTTTACCGGGATTGACCGGATAAAATTTGCTTGGGGGAGTCCATGTATCCCAACGCTGACCCAACGGGTACAGCGTGGGACTTATCGCTCCCCCAAACCCCCTCAAAAGTTAAAAAACCATAGCAGGCGCTTAACAAAAAACCATGAGTCAGGACATGAAGCGGGAATTTGCCAGCCGCGACGAATTAATAGCCTACGTGCGCGAACAATTCCCCCAAACCACCGCCCGGGATAGCAACGTACCCCCAACCACAGGCGGGCGCCAAGCAGCCGAGACATTGCTGCAACAAGTCGATCCCAGCAAATACTCCTCAACCCGTAACTTTCTCAACGGTGCAGTAACGCGATTGTCGCCCTATTTGCGCTACGGCGTTTTGAGTCTTGCCGAAGTCCGAGATGCCGTACTCACCAAGGTGCAGGATCCACAAGATGCAGTGAAACTCGTCAACGAGTTGGGTTGGCGGGATTATTGGCAGCGGCTGTACGCCGAATTGGGCAAAAAGATTTGGGAAGACCGGGAACCATACAAAACTGGTTACACTACCAAAGATTACAGCGACACTCTGCCGCAGGATGTCGTCGAGGGCACGACTGGTTTAGTGTGCATCGACAGCTTCAGCCGCGAGTTGCGGGAAACTGGTTATTTGCACAACCACCAGCGGATGTGGATGGCTAGTTATTTGGTACACTGGCGCCGCGTGCGCTGGCAAGCTGGAGCTCGCTGGTTTTTGCAACATTTGCTAGATGGAGATCCGGCAAGCAACAATCTTTCTTGGCAGTGGGTAGCGAGCACTTTTAGTCACAAGGCTTATTTTTTTAATCGGGAAAATCTGGAACGTTACACTAAGTCAGTTTATTGTCGCGATTGTCCCCTGTACGGACAATGCGATTTTGAGGGAACTTACGAATATTTGGAGAGCAAGTTGTTTCCCAATGGCGAAAAGGTCGATCGCACGGGCGGTTCTCAAAGTTGGCAACGCCCTCAGAAAAAAAGGAAAAATTAAGTCAGTTGACAGTTGACAGTTGACAGTTGACAGTTGACATTAGGAAGAGGGAAGAAGTAATAAAAATAATTCAACTTTTTTACATTCCCAATTCCCAATTCCCAATTCCCAATTCCCAATTCCCAATTCCCAATTCCCAATTCCCAATTCCCAATTCCCAATTCCCAATTCCCAATTCCCGCGACTGCTTGAGTCCACAAGGCCCAGCTTTCCAAGCTCACCCAGAAGCACAAGCAATCTGGGTTTGGGACGATGCACTGATCGATGAATGGCAGTTAAGTCTCAAGCGAATGGTGTTTATTTATGAATGTTTACTAGAGTTGCCGGTAGTTATTCGGCGCGGCGATGTCGCTGCCGAAGTTATCGCTTTTGCTAAAGAATCCGGTGCGAATCAAATCGTTACAGCGGAAAGTCCCAGCCCTCGGTTTGAGGATATTTGCCGGGAAATTAGGAGGGAGTTTCCAGTAGAAGTTTTGCCACCCGAACCTTTTGTCCGCTACGATGGCTACATTGATTTGAAGCGTTTTTCCCGCTATTGGCGCGTTGCCGAAAAATATGTTTTTTAATTGGGGAATTGGGGAATTGGGCATCGGGCATCGGGCATCGATCCGAAGAGAATTTGTAGCAACTAACTAATGACTAATGACTGCTGACTGTTAACTGTCAACTGTCAACTGTTAACTGTTAACTGTCAACTGTCAACTGTCAACTGACTTCAAGTCTCCTTCAAACGCTGCAACAGCCATTCAAATCTAGATTGAGCCAAATCAGGATTTTCGACATTTTGCCCGATCGCGCGATCGTCGTGGGGGTCTTGATATATTAAATAATCAGTATCTTCGCCGAAGCGTTTGACTGTACCCCGCAGTCTCGACGACAGAAATTTAGTAATCGCCCGATAAAATCGCAGGGAAAACAGCACGTCTTGCTCTAGTTTTTCAGTTAGCAGCCGCCTCGGAATTGACAGGATGAGGCATTCATCAATTGCCGTGACGCTAGCAGAAGGAAGCCTCCCGTCTACAAAAGACATTTCGCCCAACACTTCGCCGCAGATGATTTTTCCAATTTCTTTGTCGCCCAAAGATGATACAGCAACGCTCAAAGTTCCATCCAGAACTATGTACAGTGCGTCTAAGGGTTGACCTTCGACGATGAGAGTGGTGCCGGGGGGGACTGTGGTGCGGCTGCCGTTGGCGAGCATCCAATCGATGTCGCGATCGCTCAATTCGCCTAATATAACTAGAACTTTGCTCATAAAGTCAGGTTGAGAACAGATACTTTTTATTTTTTACTTGTTTAGTTGCGTGCTGTTAGGTCGTCAGATACTGAGCGATCGCGAAGGCTAAACTTTACTAAGACATTGAATTTTCCACAATAATGAATAATATCTAATAATTTTGACACGATCGAGCTACGACTGTTTGTAGGATCAATGATATTCTACATGACTTGTCCGGGACTGTGCAGGAGCCGATCGCCCTCGCCCAACTGCCCCAATTTAGACCCCCGAATTCCCTAAACAGTAAACAGTTGTCAAACCTTGCTGGATATTCGTTTCGAGCCGGTGCGCCCTCACGCAGCCGGATTTTTCCACTGTGGTGGCGGGCGGGTGCAGCGCCCTCATGTACAGCATTGTAGAATGCTCTGCGCGCGCGATCGACTTCCAGCTCCCAGATTCAAGAAGCTGCAAGTAAATCTAAAATCTAAAATCTAAAATCTAAAATCGACTGACTGACTGATGAAGCTCGTGGTTTCGAGGTTGTTTGCAGTTGCTTTTTTTGAGCAAAAGTGGTATAAGCACCATCAAGAGTGAACTCTCCCCTAGGATTGATTTTTAGATCGTCGAACTGTAAATTAAAATTAGTCGATCGACTAGCCTTCGGTTCTTGAATCTAATCAGCAGAGAGAGTTGACTCTAAGAGGGTTAAGTGCCAATCTAGGAACAACACAACTCATATTTGTGTCATTTTTCAGCAAAGGTCTCGACTAGAGCCCTCAAACACTTACCAGAAAGTTGGGTCTAAAGCCCCGTCCTTTTAGCACGGATTTAATTATCTAAATTTCTTGTTCAAGATGGTATAGTAGAGTAATACTACAGGTAGAATAACCGCCGATACACATGAGACACCAAGCTCAAACGACTGGTCGGGAAATAATAATAGTTAGTGGGTGGCGAACACCACGAAAAACATAGCTAGGGTAACTAACGTAACCCAGACCAGAAAACTAAAATCTTGAAGATTAAACGTACCGTGGGGCACACGGGAACAAGAGAGGAGACTCTCGCTTCGCTTGGGGAGATAAGCCCTCTGGGATTGCTCTTTCTTAGGCTCAAAACACAGGTTCTATCGAACGGGTTTTTGGTTTAAGTATTGCCGAAAGGATGGACAATTTTAAGGTATGTCTGTGAACCAAGAATCCCCGCGCAAACTTTTAACACACCATTCAATGAGGAGTGTCTTGTCACTAACCCCAGCTATCAAGGCATGGGGCTTGAAAGAGGAAGGTTTACCACCTTCTTAATTCAGGACTAAAACAGTGTCTAGCTTACGGGCTAAAAACCCAAACTGAACTATCTGGTGGTGGTACACCATTCATACGTTACTGGACGCCTCCCTAATCTGTAACCTCTGTGATAGTCAGTAGCGAAGGGAAATATACACATGGGCTTATCGCCACTTGTTATGCGATCGCGAACAAACAATGTCAGTCGGTAATTGTCAGGCGCGAAAGTGCTCTCTAGCAAAAGCACCCGGCATTTAGTAGTTCGCCCGGCGGTAGATAGATTAGGGGTCGGTAATTCCACCCCTAACACCAACCTAAAACTAAAATGTAAAGCCGTCCTAAAAGGACGGGGTTTCAAACCCATTTTTCTGATGAATAGTCTATTTTCCAAGTCTACTTTTGCGTTAATAAATCTTGCAGCTTTAGCAGTTTGTTGCACTACCATGTCAGCGAAAGCTGAAACCGGCAACTTGCCCGATATCGCTACAACCGCAAATGCGGCAACTCAAAATATTGACCAAATTTCCTCGCGGGCGGCAACTTCAGCAGTGAAAGCTGATGCCGAAATAACAGCTAGCAATACAAAAATTGATTCTATCAGTTCGATCGAACTAACACCAGCAGCAGAGCCAGCAGCCTCCGCACCGGCAGTCAACTCGGAAGCATCTGCGGCAGCACCGGCAGAATCCACAGCAGCAACATCGGAAATTGCTGTCCCAGCAACTGAGCAAAATACACCTACATCCATTGCTGCTGAAACCGAAAAATCGGCAGAAACAGCGAAAATTGCTGAGAATAGCGTTGAAATTCAGCAAAAATCCCAGATTGTGGCCGATCGACCTAATTCAGAACTGACAGCATCCAAGGAAGAAAAAGAAGTCAAAACAACACAAGAAGTGTTGAGCAACCCTGTCAGCACTTCCGCCTCAGCCCTGACGAACCAACCGAAAGTTGCCCAGAATCCCGCAACAGCCTCAGACAAACCTCAGATATTGGCTCAACCGGGCGGTACAACCGTCAAACCGGGCAGAGCTACCCGTTCAGGGCCCAGCTACATTGGTATTGGCGGTAACATCGGTTTTGGCGGAGATTCAGCCCTAGGCGACACTTCTTTTGCGATTCTTAGCAAAATTGGTTTGACGAACAATTTCTCGGTGAGACCGAGTGTTTTGTTCCGCGACAATCTAACTGTTCTAGTTCCAGTCACCTACGATTTTGTATCCCGAGAGGCCGTCGAAGTCAGCGATGATTTTGTGATTACCGCTGCTCCTTATTTAGGTGCTGGCGTAGCATTTTCTACCGGCGATGACGGTAATTTTGGCTTCCTGATTTCGGGAGGTATAGATGTGCCACTGTCGAGCAATTTTACAGCCACAGCAGGACTGAATATTGGTTTTCTCGACGGAACTGACGTGGGATTGTTACTAGGTGTTGGCTATACGTTCCCGAATATTGCCAGATAGTTTTGCTGTTTAAGCAAACGCATAACAATTAAATGAGCGCGGGGTTGGCTGTAGGAATACAGTCAACCTTTTTTGATGGTAGAAAATCTCAAGCAATCGAGGATATCGCAATTTGGAGGACACAGCAATAGCCTTTCTCTACCATCGGAGGACATGGCAATTTGGAGGACACTTAGTTGTATATAGCGGATCTAGCGAAAGATTCGCGGACGTTGTTGGGCTTGGGCCCTCTTAGTTTCAGTGGTTATATAGAACCAATTTGAGATCTTTAGGTGACAGGTGTCGCAGCTAATCTTTTAATCATCAGCCTAATAAAACACAGTTTAAGCTTGGCATTAGAACGTTTAAGTGTACGGTCAAAATTTTTGACTAAGCTTTTACACCTTTCCACCCAACCATTTGATCTTTCGATGACCCATCTAGCCACAACAGGCACAAATCCAGATTGCCATGAAAGCTTCTTTTTCGGCTTTTGATGGTTTGGCAGACAGTTCAAATTGAATCTTAGTCATAATTTCAGGGTAAATCGCTGACAGTGCTTGAGTCAGCTTGTCAGGGTGATAGCCGTTGTCTAACAAGATGGTCCTATATCGGCAAATCGGAAGGTTTAGATTTGAAGTAATCAATGTTATCAGGAAATTGGGTTTAAAACCCCGTCCTTTTAGCCCACATTCCGCAGATGTGGGTCGGATTTTTTTATCAGTTGTGAAAACTTGGAAGCCAAACGCTTTTGGGCTGAAATTATGCAGTGTTAGCCTTACA
>NZ_JAEQCB010000138.1:0-14499 GCF_020738785.1 Microcoleus sp. PH2017_05_CCC_O_A
GTTGTTCCCCTTGAGCGCTCTTTCATATATCTGTAAAGAGCGCTGAAGCGCAACTACATACCTAAGAGTTAACTTTTTTTTAAATAAAGGTACGTTGTTGCGCTTGAGCGCTCTTTCATAGATATAAGCAAAGAGCGCTGAAGCGCAACTACATACCTAAGAGTTAACTTGATTCCGCAAACAATCTAAAATCCAAAATCTACAATCTAACAATAGACTCATGGATATTATTGAAAGCGTCAAAATGGCTGTCACAACTTTGACGGCAAATAAGTTACGCAGCAGCTTGACAATGTTAGGAATTATCATCGGTAATGCTTCCGTAATTTCGATGATTGGTATTGGCGAAGGAGCTCAAACCTATATTGCGGGACAGGTTAACTCTCTGGGTTCAAATTTGCTGTTTATCATTCCCGGAAGTCCTGATGCCCAAAGTCGCCCGGTGATTCCTCCTCAGACTTTGGTTTTGGATGATGCAGAGGCGATCGCCTCTCAAGTTCCTTCTGTCGAAGCAGTTGCACCAACTCTCAATGACAGTCAAATCGTTACTTACCGCAATAAAAACGTTTCGTCTTCGATTGTCGGAACTACTCCTGAGTTTCTGCCGGTGAGAAGCTTTGATGTTGCTCAAGGTCGTTTTTTAAACAAGCTAGATTTAGAAAGACAAGAAAATGTAGTTGCTTTAGGTTCAGAAGCTGCTGAACAATTGTTTGGCAATACTCAGCCTGTCGGTCAATATGTTCGCATCAAAAATGCAACTTTTCAAGTGATTGGCGTGATGCAGGCTAAGGGATCGAGTTTTGGTGACAATCAAGATATGAATGTTTATTTGCCGCTGACAACGATGGCTAACCGCATTGTCGGTCGCTCGTCTCCCTACGGTACTAAGGTAACATTTATTTCGGTTTCTGTGAAGGATGAAAAGTTAATGAGTGCGGCGCAATTTCAAATTGAAAATCTGCTGCGCTTGCGTCACAATATTACTAAGGAAGATGATTTTACTGTCCGAAATCAGAAGGATTTAATGAAGACTTTGGGCAGCATTACTGGTGCTTTGACTCTGATGTTGGCTTTTGTGGCGGCAATTTCGCTGTTTGTGGGCGGTATCGGGATTATGAACATTATGCTGGTTTCTGTGACTGAACGTACTAAGGAAATTGGACTGCGAAAGGCGATCGGTGCTTCTCCTCAGGATATTCTGATTCAGTTTATGATTGAGGCTGTGATTTTGTCGGCTGCTGGTGGTGCGATCGGTACTGGATTCGGTATCGGTGGTGTGTTTTTGGTGTCTGCTTTTAGTCCTCTGCAAGCTAGTGTTTCTCCAGTGGCGATCGCCCTTGCGGTTGGTGTTTCTGGTAGCATAGGCTTATTTTTTGGCATCGTACCGGCAAAACAAGCTGCTAAGTTAGACCCGATTGTGGCACTCAGAAGTGCTTAATCAGTTGACAGTTGACAGTTGACAGTTGACAGTTGGTAGTTGGCAGTTGACAGTTGACAGTTGACAGTTGACAGTTGACAGTTGACAGTTGGCAGTTGGCAGTTGACAGTTGACAGTTGACAGTTGACAGTTGACAGTTGGCAGTTGGCAGTTACCAATTACCAATTACCAATTACCAATTACCAATTACCAATTACCAATTACCAATTACCAATTACCAATTACCAATTACCAATTACCAATTACCAATCTTCGGTAATTGCGATGATTGGGATTGGAGAGGGGGCTCAAAATTTTGTGGGCGGACAAGTTAAATCACTCGGTACAAATGTGTTGATTGTGAGAGCTGGAGTGCCTAATGCTAGCCGAAGTTCGATTAGAAATGCACCTCAAACACTGATAGTAGAAGATGGTAAGGCGATCGCATCTCAAGTCCCGTCGGTGCAAGGTGTATCTGCCGAACTCAACAGTTCAGAACTCGTTCGCTACGGTAACAAAAATGTCTCGTCTCTGATTTTTGGCACAATTCCCGAATTTCTGACAGTCAGAAACTTTGAAATGGCTAAAGGGCGATTTTTGACGGAACTCGATGTTAGGCAAAACAATCAAGTTGTGATTCTTGGTTCAGAATTGGCCGAAAAACTGTTTGCTAATACCAATCCCCTCGGCGAACAAGTGCGAGTCAAAAATGTCAGCATGAAAGTAATTGGAGTATTTGCGGAGAAAGGGACATCTTTTGGTACGAATTATGATAACTCAGCCGTTGTGCCGATCGCCACAATGGCCAACCGCATTGTCGGGCGCAAGTCTCCCTACGGTTTAGCTGTCACTTCGCTGTTTATTTCGATTCAAGATGAGTCGAAAATGGATGCTGCTCAATTTCAGGTGGAAAACTTGCTGAGACTGCGGCACAAGATTACCACAGAAGATGACTTTACTGTCCGAAATCAGAAAGATTTAATGGCGACAATGGGCTCGATTTCCGGGGCCCTGACACTTATGTTAACTGCTGTGGCCAGCATTTCTTTGTTAGTCGGCGGCATTGGGATTATGAACATTATGCTGGTTTCTGTCAGCGAACGCACTCAGGAAATTGGGCTCAGAAAGGCGATCGGGGCTTCCCAACACGATATCTTGTTTCAATTCATTATCGAAGCTGTAATTTTATCTGCCGCTGGAGGCATCGTTGGGACTTGCGTAGGAGTCGGAGGTATCTTGCTTGTAGGTAATTTTACGCCTCTGCAAGCTGGTATTTCGCCTGTGGCGATCGCCCTTGCTGTTAGCGTGTCCGGTGGCGTCGGTCTCTTCTTCGGCGTGATCCCGGCGCGTCAGGCTGCCAAACTCGACCCGATCGCAGCCTTGAGAAGTGCTTAACAAATAATTACATATATAGCATACTTAAGTATATACCTAGGCAAGTATATACATAATGTTACTCGTTGATGCTAACCACGGTGTATATATGTTGAAAAATTAATAAAACCAGTCGGATGGTAAAGTTTTAGCAAAAACAATGTAGTTTAAATAAAAAATTAATCGGAAACTTTATAAAAATGAGTGAAACATTAAAGATTCAATGAAGTTTCACTCAGGGGATTTACTTACTTAAGAAAAGGCCTAATAATCTAAACTACGAGCAAACACTCATAGCATCGATCGATGGCTATGAAGGTTGGCTATTTGATGAAAATTATTAAATAAAAACCAATGGCTTCTATTACCAGCAGTCCTAAATTCGACTTTCTCGAAGGAACTTCAGGCCCAGACACACTTAACGGCTTGGATGGTAACGATATAATTTATGCCAAGAGCGGAGACGACTTGCTCCTAGGCGATCGAGGTAAAGACAAAATCTGTGGCGACTCTGGTAACGATACAATTGCTGGCGGCCTAGACGACGATATTATCTGGGGCGGCAAAGGCAACGACCTGATATTTGGCGACTCCGGCAACGACACTCTCTACGGGTGCGTAGGTAGCGATACCATCAGCGGTGGTGAAGGCAATGACATATTTGCGATCGGCAAAGGCAACGGCGGCCCAACGGTAGCCACAGCAGACTACATCACCGACTTCGAGAAGGGCAAGGACAAAATTCGGTTGCTCAATGGTCTCACATTTAACGACTTAAACATCCAACAAGGCACAGACGCTAACAGCAACAGCACGGTAATTCAAGACAAACTCACAGGTGAATATTTAGCAGTATTGCAGGGAGTCAATAGCAGCACCGTCACCCCCGACAACTTCGCAACTCACCTTTCGGGAAACTGCATCAGAGAGTCGAACGGAATGATGCTAGACGCCATCCGGACAGCCGGCACCCCGCCTCCGGTAGCCTCCCGCAACATGGCAATGGTTCACGCGGCCATTTACGACGCTGTTAACTCGATTACCAAAAAATACAGCCCTTACCGCGTCAACATAGATGCACCAGCGGGGGCATCAGAAGAAGCTGCGGCTGCGGCGGCTACCTACCGCACTCTGCTTAGCCTGTACCCTGCACAAAGCATCAAATTTGATGCAGCATACGCATCGTCTTTAGCAAAAATTCCCGATGGGAAATCGAAACAAGACGGAATCGCGATCGGAGAACAGGTTGCTGAGAAAATTATCAGTTGGCGCAGTACAGACGGCGCTAACAAAGTAGTACCCTACACACCGAAAACTGACGCAGGCAATTGGCAGCCGACTCCTCCGGGCCTGGCCGCATCATTGCTGCCCCAGTGGCCGGATGTGACTCCCTTTGCGATGACTAGCGGTTCGCAGTTTCGTCCGTCAGGCCCGCCCGCCCTCGATAGCGCCAAGTACGCAGAGGAGTTGAACGAGACTAAAGAAATCGGCAAAATTGACAGTCTGACGCGCACGCCCGATCAAACTGCGATCGCCAAATTCTGGGCCAACGGCGGAGGTACTTTTACTCCCCCCGGCCACTGGAACCAAATCGCCTCAGAAGCATCGGCCCTCAGCGGTACATCGTTGGAAGATAGCGCCCGCTTGTTCGCCCTGCTAAATATTGCCCAGGCCGATGCAGCTATTAACTCGTGGGATGCTAAATATAAGTACGATTTCTGGCGGCCCGTGACAGCTATTCGCCAAGCTGACACAGACAACAATCCCAACACAACAGCCGATCCTCTGTGGACACCGCTGCTGATAACTCCGCCCTTTCCTGAGTACACATCGGGCCACAGTACCTTTAGCGGTGCAGCGGAACCAGTTTTGAACTCTGTATTTGGTTCGGATTTTGGCTTTGCAGATAAGGGAGACAAGTCTGTCAACAGTCTGCGAACCTTTGACAACTTTGCCCAAGCGGCCGACGAATCGGGGATGAGTCGCATTTACGGAGGCATCCATTTCATGAGTGCTAACGTAGACGGTTTGAGCGCGGGTAGAAATGTGGGGAACTATGTTGTCCAGAATTTCTTAGTTTAGGAAAGTGGCGAGTTGATGGAAAATGGAAAATTTTCCATTTTCGATTTTCTGAATTGGGTGCATCTCTGATTTTGCAAATGTATGAAAAAATCACTGCGTACCTTACCGCTATCAGTAGTGCGTCAAGCTATTTTTTGGTCTTAGGAATGAGAATTAAATAACTTACAATTTTAATTATTGTGGGATGGGCGTCCCGCCCGTCTATAAAGGACGGGCGGGACGCCCATCCCACAAGCTTGTGTAAGGGTGCATCTCAGTTTTGCAAGAAGCATTGTTTATTGTAGTGCGAGCGTCCCCGCACAGCAAAGCTTGTACAAGCTTTGCTGTGCGGGGACAGCACTGTAAATGCAAAACTGAGATACACCCCTTGTGTAAATTATTTAATTCGCCATCCTTAGTCCTGACTATTCCAGCAGTTCCACAGTGCCGAGATATCCATCTACTCGCACTTTTTGACCGTCTCGCAGGCGAGTTGTAGCTTCAGCAATATTCATGACTGCGGGAATTTTGTACTCGCGGGCGATAATTGCTCCGTGAGACAACTGGCCGCCAACTTCGGCTACAATTGCCTTTGCTCCTAACAGCAGCGGCGCCCAACCGGCATCGGTGTAAGGCACTACGGCGATCGCATTTTCGCCTAATTCTGTAGTGACACTCCGGCAAATCTTCACAAAACCTTCGACGCAGCCGATACTTGCCGGGATTCCCTGCATGATACCAGTTGCAGATGTTGAGGAGTCGATCGACCTTTTCTGAGAATTCGGCAGCAGATTGCCGTAGACTACAGGGGGAATCGGGCGATCGCGATCGGCTAACAGGCGATCGCGCCTCAGGCTAATCGTCTCCTGAAAAGAAACACTCGCACCGCTGCGAATCCACTGCTGAATCTCCCCAAATTCCAGATAAAAAATATCTCCTGGTTCCTGAAACACCTGCATTTCCAATCCGCAAGCTTCAATTGCCAAAAAAGTCCAGCGGAGATGAGCCAACAATCGTGCGTAAATTTCACTAATTTGGCTTTTAACTATAGCTCGTTCCTGACATTTATTTAAGCGCCACTTCTGAGCAAAAGTCAAGCTTAATTTTCCAGTTGCTGCTGAATTAGCAACAGTAGGTTTTTGAGCCAAAGTTATCAGCAATTTGCGGTAAGTTTCAGACTGTTCTCGCCAAGTAGGAACAGCGATATCAGTTCCCACTTCGCTCAAATATCCGTAAATATCCAGCCACTGTTCAAAGTCTGCTTGCAAAGCCAGACTTTCAGTAAATATCTGTGCTAATTGTGCGGCTGAAACATTCTCGCCTGACTGGTAAATAGCAACTTCTCGCAATTTCTCAGCCAACTCTTGCAAAGCTCGCACCGAAGCGATTTCAGGAGCAGTATCATTAACAAGCCAATCATCATCAACGCGAAAAATTGCTTTGCGAATTGCCAGCCCGATCGGCCCCAAGATATTGTAGTAAGTAATCGGCTTCAGCCACTCCTGAATTTGCTCAGATTTATCCAACAACTCACTTAAATCTTGGTAATTGGGCATGGGGCATGGGGCATGGGGCATTGGGAATTGGGCATTGGGAATTGGGAATTGGGCATTGGGAATTAATATTCCTTCTTCATTCTTCCCTCTTCCTTCTTCCCTCTTCCTTCTTCCTTCTTCCTTCTCTGACTTCTCCAGACTTTCGATTGCTGGTAAAAAAATAGAAGTGCGATCGCCCGCAAAATCTGCATTCAGCGCCCGCTCCCGCTGCACCAGACGCCACAAACCGGGTAAAGAGGGCAAAATCTTCCCCAAAGGTGGCTTACCCATCTTCTGCCCTCTGAGCAAAAACTCCAAACCCTGCTCCGGCAATCCCATCATCCGAAAGATTTCGCCCAACAAAGTCGCGTTAAAATAGGCGTGGGAACCCAGCAAAGTCGCCGTTTCCTTGAAATTTAGATTAGCAGCGCGATCGGCCAAAACCACCCGAAAAATCTCTCCCCAAACCCCACAAGTCAGCGGCCGATTAATCGACCAAGTTAGCGGGCGAATTGCACCAGGAATCACTTCTGCGGCAATAGTTCGAGTCCAAAACGGCTGCAAATTAGTAATCGGGCGGCTTTGCAAAATCCAAACTTTTTCCCCGTCCCAACTCCACTCAATATCCTGCGGGATGCCGTGAAAAAAAGCTTCGATAGCTTGCGCTTGTTTGACTAATTCAGCTAGAAGTTTTGGGTTAACAATTGAATTAATTTCGAGTTCGTTTAAAGTTTGTTGTAAAATTTCAGGCTGGGTAAAATCAACTTCCAAATGTAACGGAGTAACTTGTCCGCCGACAACAGATTCAGCACCTCCCGGCAAAGCTTCAATAATTATCTGGGAACCGCCATCTAAAGGATTGCGGCTGAACATAACTCCCGCAATTTTTCCCTCAATATAAGGCTGAATCAAGACAGCCATTTGAGTATCCGGGAGTTGTCGCTGCTGGCGGTAAGCCACAGCTTCGGAAGTCCAATAAGACTGACGGCAGCGGTGAATGCCAGCGATTAATTCTGCTTCAGTGGAAACAGGCCCGATAGTTTCATATTGCCCAGCCGCCGAACTAATATCGCCATCTTCTCCCGCCGCCGAAGAGCGCACAATCATGCGATTTTCGATTTGCGATTTTAGATTTTCGATTAAAGAATTAGGGATTGACAAATTTTCACTGTTTTCTGAATGCCCGATGCCCGATGCCCGATGCCCGATGCCCGATGCCCGATGCCCGATGCCCGATTCATTCAATAATATCCAGCCAGAAGGAACATTAAAATTAGCGCGTTTTAGTTGAGACAATCTCGCAGCTTTATCGCCGCAAATTTTAGCATCTAACGAGTCATCGAGAGAAAACAATTGTTCCGATTTAGATAAAGCCATATCATCACCCTGACTGAGATTAATTGCAGCTAATAAAACTCCCAATCCTGCTGCTGCTAAGAATTCCGGCAAAGATTGATGCCACACCCAAACCCAGATAGGCGTGCACAGACAGCCGCAGCGGGAAGCAAACAGTCTCGCCCGATCGCCCTTTTGCCACAACCGCCGTGCCAAACCCCACACCAGTAGCCCCCAAATGCCAGAAGAGACAGCCACCGGCGGCGAAAATACCAAAAGACCCCAAACCGCGTTAGTCACGCCTCCACCTCGGGCGATCGCATATCTGGCCGCAACCAGAGGAATTAACAGGGCGATCGCGATCGCAGGTGAATCAGGAAACCAAAATCTCCCCGCCAAAACCGGCAGAATACCCCTGGCAATTTCCGCCAACACCGCAGCAATTCCCGCCAACTTCCCCCCGTGAATAAAAGCAGCCGACACCCCCACATTCCCCGTGCCCAACCGCCTCAAATCTTTACCGCCCAGCAGCCGCACCGCCCAGCGAGTAAGCGGCAAAGCACCCAGAGCAAAACTGGCGGCTAACAGAAGTGCGATCGACAACAGCGGCATAAAGGGGATTTTTAATTTCAATCTCTAAGTATTATGGCTGCAATTCGCTCAAATTTTCAGTCTTCGGATATATTGCACGATCGCCAATAGCACATAAAATACTAGAGAAGTACAGTAAATAAGGATTTGAACCAAATGGTAGAGAACAACCTAATGATTCCGATCGCAGTTCTTGGTGTTGGATTTGTCGCTGCGGTTAGTATCGGCTCCATTGCGTGGTATAATTCCAAGCGCCCCCCGGGTTGGGAATCCAAAGAACGGCCTGATTTTGTTCCAAAAGTTGATAAAGATGATTTGATTGCAGATGTTTCTGAGTCCAAAGGTAAATAATAAAAAGTTTATTGAGACGAAGAAAAACTGAGATAGGACTTGTGAATTAATGAGAAAACTTTGTCGTTGCACCCAGAACGCTGCAATTTTAAGGGCTGGGTTTTCCATTTTTCGCACAAGTCCTGTATTTATATTGTAATGAAGAACATATTAATAAATATTCTGATATCCTGTCTGGTAGAACAACCACAAGCAAAAAAGTTTATATTAGCGAATGCGGCGTTGCTGCTGCAACGGCATGAAAGACTCAATGTGAAAAAATGAAACAAGCCAGTCAGTCAATATAGCTGAATTTTCAAGTGATTCATTTTCATACCCTAATATAAGCAAGGTCGTTTTTTTTGAAGAGCAAGAAATCGCTGTCGGTGCGGTTGAGTTCGATATAAATTGAAAGAGCCGGATCGATCGCCATCACATCGCCGTTTTTGTAGGTTGTGGAGCCGGAAGTCATCAAAAAATCGGATTTTTGTCAAAAGTATTTTCGAGAAGGTCGATCGCACGTTACAATATGTTAAGAGCCGGCACCGCCTTTTGCAGTCAGTAACTCAGCTCTAAAGAGACTGAGCTTGTAAGAAATTGCAAGCTGTGCTGACCAGACCCCTGTTACAAGGAGACGTTATTTAGGTCATGATACCGGAGAATGCGACGCTAGTTTTCCGCTCTATCGTTTGCAGTCAAACAAACTTAAAGTCACTCTCGTTAGTGCTGCAAACTTAACAAGCCTTTATAACCAGGTCGAAGCGAACATTACACGCAAGTGGAGGGACACAACAATGTCCAATTTTATTTTCGTAGTTGACACAAACAAAAAACCACTCACACCTTGCAAGTCGTCAATGGCTCGTAAGTTGCTGACGGCTGGTAAAGCGGCTATCTTCAGAAGATTCCCGTGTACCATTATCCTCAAAAAGGCAGTAACAGCAACCATTGAATCAATTACTCTCAAATTAGATCCAGGTTCCAAAACTACAGGCATTGCATTATTGCAAGGTGAAAAAGTAATTTTTGGTGCTGAATTAACTCATCGCGGTCAAACTATCAAAGCAAGTCTTGAGTCCCGTCGTTCACTGCGTCGAGGAAGGCGAAACCGTCATACTCGTTACCGCCAAGCAAGGTTTTTAAACCGTACCCGCAAAAAAGGTTGGTTGGCACCATCCTTGCAGCACCGGGTAGAAACCACCCTGACTTGGGTTGAAAAATTACGCAGGCTTGCACCTATCGGTTTAATTGTTCAAGAGCTGGTCAGATTTGACTTGCAACAATTAGAAAATCCTGAAATTTCAGCTATTGAATACCACCAAGGCGAACTACAGGGTTACGAAGTTAGGCAATATTTGCTTAACAAATGGAACCGAAAATGTGCTTACTGCGACGCCGAAAATGTACCATTGCAAGTTGAGCATATTCATCCCAAATCTCAAGGCGGAAGCAATCGAATTTCTAATCTTTGCCTTGCTTGTCAGAAATGCAACCAGAAGAAAGGTACTCAGAACATTGAACAATTCTTAGCAAAGAAACCTGACATTCTGAGTCGAATTCTTACACAATCCAAGCGCCCCCTAAAGGATGCTGCTGCGGTAAATTCGACTCGATGGACGTTATTTGGTCGCTTAAAAGAAACGGGGTTGCCTGTTTTAACTGGCTCAGGTGGACTGACCAAGTTCAATCGTAGTCGGCTGCAACTACCTAAAACTCATTGGCTTGATGCTGCTTGTGTCGGTCAAGTTGAAGCGCTAGAATTATTAACAAATAAGCCACTGCTAATCAAGGCAACTGGACACGGAACCCGTCAAATGTGTCGCACAGACAAATTTGGCTTTCCATCTCGGTACGTTCCTCGAAACAAGTTTGTTAAAGGCTTTCAAACTGGTGACATCGTAAAAGCAATCGTCATCAGTGGCAAGAAAATAGGTGAATATGTTGGTCGGGTTGCAGTTAGAACGACAGGTTCGTTCAACATCTCAGCATCAGAATTGGTGCAAGGAATTAGCCATAAATACTGCAAAATAGTTCACAAAAAAGATGGCTACAGTTACGCATATTAGGATTGACGGGGACTGAAGTCCCCCGCGTCGCTTCCCTCTCAAGGCTAAAGCCGTTGAGTTTCCCGCATCCCGTATTAATTTTTATGAATCCAGAATCAACTCTCGCCAGACTACAAGCTACACTTCCCGACGGAAAACTGCCTTCTAGCTACGGGGTATACTTCAAAAACACCCTAGTAGCCCTGTGTCACGCCCTAGAAGACCACATCTTGCAAACCAGCAGCGGGGACGATCTCGCACTCAAACCGCTGGTTTTGGTGACGTTTCAGCAGGGAAAATGGTATTTGCAAGAAGCCGATCGCTACTTCGATATTGCTAAGGCTTCTCGACAAGTTGTCATCGGTGCAGTAGCCGACAGCGGTTTCGCTACCCACAAAACCGGTCAATTAGAAAATGTATCTTTAATAGAACTTGATGAGATCGACCCCATTATCCAAGAATGGAATTTAATCATCCTGGCCCCCACATACAAAGCAATGGTGCTTTGTCGCGAACTTACGGCCCAGGAATACTTGCCAGAGGGCAAGCCAGAAGTCGATACAGAGCGAAAATTCTACGGTTTGTGGTCGTTTGACCAGTCGTTGGTGTCGGCGTCAGCAGAAATTTTTATAGAACAAACACGACATTATAATCCCTCCCTAGCCGACAGTTTGCTAGAAATTCATCACGAAATTCTTGCTACCAAAGGCCCGCCCTTGGCAGACATTAGTGGCGTAGTATCCCGCATCGTTACTTACCTGCAAAGTTCTCAGCAGCAAATGGTGGCAATTAACCGCCAAACTCGCGATTTGTGGGAATTGGAAGGTCAAGCTTTGCGCGTCAGCCGCAATTTGAACGCCAACAAACTGCAAGCTTTTCTGCGGATGGCCCAGCGCGTAGACGAACGCGACACCTCAAATCCCACAGCTTCTTTGCAGGTGGCGGCTTTGTCGGAAACTTTGGGTCAATTGTTGGATTTGCCGGCTTTGCAACTGCGAAGGCTGCGGCTGGCGGGATTGCTGTTTCGAGTCGGCTTGGTTTCGGCGCCGAATGAGGTGTTCGATCGCACTTCCGATAAATTCGACCAAGGAACTCTATCATTTTGGCGCGATCGCAGTTTCATCGGTTCCCAACTCCTCCAAGCAATGCCGGAATTAGCACCAGTCGCCGAAATTGTCAAGCACAAACTCGAAAATTGGGACGGCAGCGGCAGGCCCGAGGGTTTGCGAGGTGAAGGGATACCCGTTGCTTCGCGGATTTTGGGTTTGGTCGCTTGTTTCCAAGACTTGACTCAACCGCGGGGCGATCGTCCTGCTTTGAGTTTGACAGCAGCCTTAGAAAAGTGCCGCGAACTGTCGGGTACTCGCTTCGATCCGGCTTTGGTGGAAACTCTCGGGAATGTCGTCAGACTCGCAGATATGGGTTTGATGGAGTTACCCACCCGCCCCAGCCAACTGCCTAATATCTGGTTGGAGGATTTGGGCGATCGCACGATCGCGGCAACTCCGGCATTGTAAAATAAGTTGGGTAATTCAGTGGACAGTTGACAGTGGACAGTGGACAGTTATTGTATGGTGCGTCAGGACTACGGATTTAGTACGAATTCCGCAACCTAATTTTCTGTTTACGGTGTGTACCCTAGTAATTGACAACTGCCAACTGACAACTGCCAACTGCCAACTGCCAACTGACTTATGACTTATGACTAAAAACTAATGACTCATGACCTCGAAGCCATACGCCAAGGCAAAATTCATATATTGGCCGGCATAGATTTAGCCGGCGCAAACTTAGCGGGAGCCGATCTCGCAGGTGCCGACTTATCTCAAGCCAACTTAACAGGAGCTAATCTCACCGGTGCTAACTTGCAGCGGGCGGTGCTGCGAGCAAACCTCCGCGGCGCAGACTTGAGCGGTGCTGACTTGCGCGGGGCTGATTTTCGGAATGCTGACTTGCGCGGTGCTTCTTTTGCTAATGCTTTAGTCCGCGATGCAAGTTTTGGGGGTGCTTTTTTGACGGCGGCCTCGATCGGCAATTTGGACTTGAGCGGTGTCGATTTGCGGGGAGCCGATTTGCGGGGTGCTAATTTGGCTCGCGCCATCTTGCAGCAGGCAGATTTGAGCAATGCCAATTTGTCCGGCGCAGACTTGTCGGGAGCTGATTTAGAAGAAGCTATCCTGAATGGAGCCGTACTGCGCGGTGCTAACCTGACGGGGGCTAATTTGCTCTGTGCTGCGATCGAACATACCGTCTGGGATGGAGCTTTGCTCGATCGCGCTTGTCTCCAAGGCACGCCCCTGAGTCCTTAAATTTCCAAAATGTTACTTTCAAGGCAGACAAAAAACAACTTCTGCTTATAAAGTGAATAAGCACAAGCTATTTTAACATTTCTTAATGAGAGGCTATAATAGCGACTGTAGATCAGCAAACGAATAAATGGTAGCAGCTTTGTTTAGCGGTACATCCTTTCAAGGTCAAAGTGGCGATCGCCTTGTCAGCAAAGTAGCAGGAGCTGCGATCGCAGCCTTATTCAAACGTTCTGAAAAGGCAGAAGCCAACATCCGAGTCGAACCTGTAGCCAAACTCTTGCAGGGAAGCATCGACGGTTTCGACTTCGTTGGCAAAGGTATGTTGATGTATAACGGCCTGCGTATAGAAGTGATGGAACTCTACTTGCAAGCACTCTCCATTGATTTTGGGGCGATTTTTGCAGGTCAAGTCAAATTGCGGCAGCCTACCCAGGCAAATATGCGAGTAGTCTTAAGCCGATCGGATTTAACCACCTCATTCAATACACCTTTTGTAGTTGAAAAACTCCAAAAGCTGAAATACCAAGAGCAATCTCTGTACTTTCAAAACACTGAAGTCAGCTTCGGAACAGACAAATCAATTCGGCTTCAGTCCGAGATTACGATCGGCCAGGACAGCGAACCAGTCAAAATAGATATTACAGCTCAATTGCAAGTAGAAGACCGGCGCAAAATCCAATTTGTCAGCGTTACTTACGGCGGTGACGGGCAAGCAGTAGACTTGGCTCAAGCTATAATTGCCCACGTAAATAACTTGCTAGACTTAGACAAATTTGCTTTAGAGGGCACTCAACTGCGAGTAGACCGCTGTCGAGTTCAAAACGACGAGCTGGTTTTTTACGGCTGGGCTGGCATCGAACAGTTCCCCAAAGGCAAGCGCTAAGCCTCAGCGTGCTGAGCTTAGCCGACAAATCAGATTAGTGGGAAAAATTTTATAGCTTAACAAAACTACCCGCCCCGGCGGGTTTTGCTATTTTAGCCACAGTTTTTCAGCTATGGCGTTGCTAGCCTAAAGTCTCTCTGTATTCCGGTGTATTTCCAGAACTAATCTGTCGCGGATTTAATATGTCAGCAACTGCTGACTTAAATTATTTTGAGCGAGAATTCATAGCGCGCCATCAAGCTTAAATTTAAGTGCAACAGAACTTATACAACGCATAATATGCGGACTAATTGTTAAGTACGTTGTTACACTTCGGCGCTGTTTATATGAAAGAGCGCTGAAGCGCAACTACGTACCTGTGCAAAGTAGCTTATTCACGGAGATTCTAGATATCTGCTCAAAATCAGCACTCAGGTTGAGGCGATCGCCCAAATAGTCTTGATAAACTTAGAGTGTCTTGGAGACAGAAACCGGGTTTGAGAGACAAAATTCTCTGGTGGGGCGATCGCAAAGATGGGAGAACCGCTCGTAAAAACATGGACAAAGCTACCCAAAAGTAGTCAATGTTAGACATCTACGTTAGTAATTTTAGTCCACAGTCCTAAAACTACAGGAATAA
>NZ_JAEQCB010000015.1:0-63153 GCF_020738785.1 Microcoleus sp. PH2017_05_CCC_O_A
TCGTCGTTGACCGGAGGGTGTGCGAATGGCGGTAATAATGCCATCCTTTTCCCATCGCCTGAGCGTATGTAGGCAAACTCCAAAATGTTCGGCTGCTTGCCTTGGGGTTGAGTAGTTATCCAAAAGTGAATAATGCTGAATATTCTGCTAGTTTAACACATTATTCAGATAATTGCAGCAAAATTCAGTAAATCAATCAACAGGAGAATGCTCTATTTGTACAGCTTGTCCGTTAATTGTGGCTGACGTTCGACTGCGGTGTACAGTGCAGCCTCGAAGATATCGGTTGCATCCTCCCAGGTATAATGTATCACCGTGTCCAAAGCAGTCTCAGACATGGCCCGCCATTCGGCATCTGACAACTGACAAATCTGCTCGATCGCTTTTGCCATATCCTGTGGGTCTTCTGGTTTCACAAGTATTCCACCCCCGCCAGCGAGGAGTTCCGGAGCCGCGCCAGCAGGAGTGCCGATCACTGGAGTGCCACAAGCCATCGCTTCTAAAATTGGCAAGCCGAAGCCTTCGGTTTGGCTGGCAAACAGCCAAGCATCGCATTTGCTGTAAAGTTCTTTGAGTTCGTCTTGACTAGGTATCTTGTAATACTCAATATTATGCTGCAACAAATCCGGAGGAGCAGTTTCGCCGGAACCAAAGGCAACTAAACGAAGATTAGGGATTCTTTTGGCCGCTAGATTGAAAGCTTCAATGGCAAGAGCACAGCCTTTCCAAGGAGCTATAGAATAGTACATCCCGACTGTGGGAACTGACTGCTTGCCCCGCGGCTGCCCCGATCGCGATCGGGGGTCGTAAAACTGTGTGGTGTCAACAGTGGGAGGCACGAGAGATACAGACAAATTACCAAATTCATCCCTAGCCTTGTCTTCCAGCCACTTAGCGACGGCAATTTTGTGCATCGGCAGCCGCCAAGTTGCATCTACTCGAGCTTTTGGTGTGTAGTCAAAAGCCTCGTAGTGTTGGAGAAAATATACTTTCGCTCCTTTGCTGGGGGAGAGTTTAGACACCCACTCGGCAGTTTCCCACCAAGTAGCCATGATAATATCGGCATCAGGTACGTCCCTGTCGGTAATTGGACGGTAGGTTTCGGTAACTCGACTTTCGACATCTATACGGTCAAAGTGAGACGGCCCTCTCGCCTGAGCGGGTTCCCAACCCTTACCTCTGACCACAGAGCGCAATTGTTGCATTAAAGTTGGTCGTTCGTGAGGTGTAGAGACGATACATATTGTGTGTCCTCGCTGTTGGAGAATTTGTGTGTAGATAGACAAAACCCTCATGCCACCTGTAAGAGCAAGGGTAGGAAGGACAAAAGTAATTCTCATAGTATAGGTAGATGTGAAAGATCAAAACTGGTCGATCGATTGTCGTCAGGGACTTTTGCCAATGACAAATCAGGAGATGTGTGAGGATTAGACAAGTCTAACCTTTAACAGCCTGAGCTTTCAAACATCCGTTGAACTCGGGTTGAGATTTTGGCCGGCAGTAACAGGAAACCAGTATTTGAGGTAGATGCGGTCAGAATTAGTGTCGAAACTGCTGGGTATAAAACAGGACACCGCCGATGTGAGTTTTACTAGAAGCACCCTACCAAACGATAATTGAGTTCCTACGCAGAATCCCGCGATCGCTGGCATCACTAGCGCAGAATTTCAAATTGCCGCTGTTAACATCAAAGCTTAACTTTTTCCGGCGCCGGTGGGAACCGCGCATGGTAATGGGCCCCGCACATAGTAGGGAGAACAGGAAACTATGTTAACTTCACGCTGTTGAGATTTCTCTACAGCAACTTTCAATCCTGCTTCAAAATGCTCCGTGGCATCTTTCCAAGAGTAATTGGTCACCTTAGCATAGGCGGCTTCCGACATGGCTTGCCACTGGGCATTCGACAAATGACACATAGATTCTATGGCTTTTGCCATTTCTTCGGGATCTTCTGGGCTTACAAGTATGCCAGTACCGCCGCTCAAAATTTCAGGAGCAGCGCCTGCTGTGGTACTGATGACGGGAGTGCGGCACGCCATCGCTTCGATAATTGGCAAGCCGAAGCCTTCAGAGCGACTCGCCAGCAGCCACGCATCGCATTTGCTGTAATAATCTTTGAGTTTGTCTTGGTCGGGTCTAATTACATACTCGGCATTGGCTGGTAGCGGCAATTCCGGGGATGGGGCCTCTGTACCGAAGGCAACCAGACGCAGGTTGGGAATTTTTTCAGCGGCTAGGGAAAAAGCTTTGAGTGCGATGTCGGTTCCTTTCCAGTAAATTGCAGAGTACATCATGCCAATGGTAGGAACCGATTGTTTGTGGCGAGGGCAGGCATAAAATTGCTTGGTGTCAACGCTCGGAGGAGCTGAGGAAACTTGGCGATCGCCGTATTTAGTCCGAGCTAGCTCAACTAACCAGTCAGAGATCGTAATTTTGTGCATGGGCAGCATCCAGGTTGCTTCGACTCTACCTTCAGGTAGATAGTCAAAAACTTCATGGTGCTGGATAAAATAAGCTTTAGCTCCTTTGCTCGGGGAGAGTTTTGCTACCCACTCGGCGGTTTCCCACCAGGTGGCAACTACTACGTCAGCGTCAGGCACATCTTTGTCTTCTATTGGGCGCGAGCGATCGATAATTTTGCTTTCTACACTGAGATTATCGAAAAATGATGGCTCATTTTCAGGTGTGGAAATCCAACCCCTTCCCCGCAGCAGCGACTTGACTTGCTGGCGCAGACTCGCTTGCTCATGGGGTACAGAGATGACGAACACGGAGTGTCCTCGTTGTTTCAAGAGTTCTGCGAAAATAGATATTACTCGAATTCCACCAGTCAGACACAGAGTAGGAAGAACAAAGGTGATTTTCATGTTTAACTCCCGCTGAATAATCCGACTCGGTTTCGACGCTGCGATGAGCGTGCTTTGTGAGAGCCGACAGGAAAGAGGGGCGGGTGAATCTTAATTACCGCTTTCCCGGTGTGGGCATAGAATCAAACCTAGCGACTGTTCGCAACACCCCAGTATAGATCCACAATTTCGCTGTCATTCAATCTATAGTAATGATGGATTCGATTCACCAACAGTTCCCTGCGGGATATTTTTTCGGGTCTCGGAAGGTTACTTCTCAAGACAGATACGCGATCTAACATCAGCTTTTTTCGCCCCACACACGAAGCTCTACAACACTTCCTGCCTAACATAACATCATTTGCTGATCTTACCGACACAGAGTTACGGTAAACCGTAACTCTCCAAACTTTAGTGTTGGGGAAAGGTAGCCAGCGTAACAATATTCCGGAGATTGACAATCGCCGTCCGGAAAAATTTGTTATATAATTCTATTAAATTAAATTATTAGTTATAAAATATTAATTCGCGATAGCTATCATCGCTAGAAATACTGATGCTTGACTGTGTGTTTTAAGTTACTATACGCTCTGTATCGCTTAAAAAATATATTATTTATTCTGAATTCAGAGATGTAATTTGCTCAAACACCTGCACGGACGCGAGCTGATTCTGAAAGGGAATCGCAGAAATCACAGTCATGGATAGGTTAATCAGGAAAAACTGGTTTTTTTTAACTATTGCTCGATCTTGTTGCCGTAAATGTCTTAAAAAACCGTTTGATGCGTCTGGACTGCTGAAAAAGGTAGGTTTGTCGATCGCTACAGAATATATAATTTGATTGGTATCAATTTAATTAACTGCCTGAGTTTTAAATTTTTTAATGGCAGGCGATCGCCTGAAAGTATCCCCAAAAGTGACTGCCACTTCTCCACCGAGTATGTAGCGTGCCCAACAGATGTCTAAGTAATTACCGTAAAATTCAAGTTCCCCCAATTACCTAACGATCGTGTAAATATCACAACAATTGTCAGGGTGCAGTGATATAGATCGTGGCAACCTTGACTCTTAATTGGTAGCCGCAGCTTAGCGGTATGTATCAAGCGAGTTCGCTTACAAAAAAAATCCTGCTATGAAAGAATCATATTTCCTGAGTTGACGATTCCGAAGGACAATCGGTGTACTTTTGAGCGTTGTGGTGCCCAGGGTGGCAACGATATGGTTTGCCAGTTTTCACGCAGTAAAAATTATGCGATCGCCAGCGCAACAAAATCTCTAACTTTAAATAGATGTCTTCACACAAAGCATTTCTCGGTGGGAATACATGAACTTTCAATTGTTGTACAGCATCAGTCAAAATCCCAGCAGCGTCCAATACGGTTGAGTTAAGAGAGTCCCGCAGTCATAACGATTTGAAAAATAGACACTGAGATTGCTCTGGGGCGCGATCGCTGCGGACAAAAAGTGTTAGCCCAAGCGTATTGGGCTATAGTTTAATACGGTTCACTTAAGAAGATAATTGCTCAGCGCCCACCTGACTTAACCGAGAAATGTCATAGTCTCTGCGATTGCCGCGCTCGATCGCTCGCAATGACAAAAACGTTAAGTGAACCGTATTTGGCTATAGTTGCTAAAAAAGTGGCTAGTTAAAGAGGATTTGCCAAGCAATCATTGCGAGGGCTAAATCTGCGATCGCGTGGCTGATATAACTAGGCCACAGCGAACGGTAAGTTAGATAACAGTGCGACCAAATTATCCCGGCGGTGAAGACGGCGAATGAGCCTAAAATCACAGCGCGCCAGTCGCTGTAGGCTGCGATTACAAAAATGTGGTGGAGGGTGAAAAATAGTGAACTGAGAAATATGGCTGGTTTTCCTGGTATCAGAATCTGGCATTTGTTGCAGACAAACCACCGCCAAGTAAATTCTTCAATCAGCGAGTTAACTAGCACGAAATATGCTTCAACAATTAAGTAAATATTTTGGCTGTTGGTTCCCAATTGGCGAGCTTTTTCTTTGGCCGCTACAGGATCGATCCAGTGCTGGCCGAAAAGGCTGTAGATACCCACAATTACCGCAAACATGGCTATTCCCCAAATGGCTCCAGCCCGCAATTCTCGCCGCTTGGGGAGGGATAAATGCAGTTTTTGCCGATCGACTAAAACACACCAGGCGATCGGGAAAAGGAGCAACCAAAGTTGACACAAGGCTGATACTGTTTTTCCCCAGCCTCCGGGGGCAATATACAAACCTGTTATTATACCAATACTCGCAGCGGGGACGAGCAGTGTGAGAGCTAAGAGTGCTGTTTTGCGATCGCCAATTTCCAGCATTTTTTACGCCACCTTTGAAAATTTGGATTGACATCAAAGGTAAAAGCTTGGCCGGTTCCCAGAGGTGATACCAGTTTTACAAAAATTTAACTTTAGCCAAACCTGAAATTCTGATGCCGTCAGTCATGCCCAATATAAAATATAAAATATAAAATAGTATGATTTTTGTGCCACTTATCAAAGTGGTGCGTCTTTGTGGCATCGGAAAATTGGTATAATGGCGATCGCACTTCCGATCCTAATCAGGAATTACTCTAAATTAACTCAGTTGTCGGCTTTTTGAAATCCGAGCGATCTTTCTATTTCGGGTTCAGCACCATTTTGCAGCCAATCAAGAGGTTTTTCTGCTATTTGGGCTGGATTTACCCATATAATATCTTTAAGCTCATCAACCTCTACTGCTACTTTAGCAAAACATTGTCTGACTTTGTTATCAAGTGAAATTACTGTGCGATCGGTAGCGATCGCAGCTTCCACCAACCGCAAATCTTTAACCATTATTTCCCGCTCTTTATCGCTTTCGGCAATCGATTCAACTTGAGACCACAAATTATCATCTACCGCGATATCGCAGGGGCATAGTTTCTTCTTTGCCACCATCCGGCGCAGCCATATACGAGCGGATTTTGATTGATGCTTGTTCCACTCATCTCTAATATTTGGAGTCATCACAACTCTGTGAGAAATATCCAAGACAGCTTGGAGAAAATCGCGACAGTAAACGGATATTGGATAGGTAGCATCTTCTCCACCAGCAGCACGCGCAACTGAAGCATCAATTACCAGGCGTTTAGAAATTTTATCTGCCATGTTAACGCTTCCACAAAACAGCTTCTGCTGCTTTTAAATAGCGGTTTTCTAGATGCAAAGAGACATCGCCAAAATCTTCCGGCCACTCTCCAAAAGCTCCTGTTTCATCTAGATCGGCACTGCTGACTTCTGTAACACCATCGTCGCGCCGTTTAAACCAGTGAAGTTTGACTAAATCAGGTAATATTTTACCCTCGGCCACTAACGATTGAACTGCTAAAAGCAACCAGGGGGAACGCATCTTATTGAACACTCTTCGCTAGTGGTGAGTATATTTTGAGATAAATTCACCATTCTTAGAAGCTATAGATACGCTTTGTAATGACTTTTATAAGAAAACAGTAACTGATCAATGGTGGTTTTTATGCCTGTCCTATTTTTGAGACAATAAAAATATTACAACTACTATTTACAAGTTGTATAATATTTAGTGATGAGTTATTTGTGAAAATTTAGTTGACTGCCACAGCGAGGATCTTGGCCAAATAGCCATCATCCCACCCGGCTCGGAGTCGCTTATTCTTTACTCCGGTTTTTGAGGCTTTTTCTTGATTCAAAAGATTGAGCGAAATGTGTCTAAGAATGGCAAAGTTTTGCGGAGCATTATCTTTCCTGATTCGACAATCATCTTCACGAAAGCCCACATCTAACACCCAATGTAAACGATTTTCAATTCCCCAATGGCTGCGAACTGATTCACCAAATTTTTGAGCATTATTTGGTGAACTACTAATGTAATAACGAGTTTCAATACTTGTTTTTCCTTTCACTATTCTCACGGATTCTATCATGCCTATACTATGAAGTTTCTCCCATTGATTGTCGGGATCTATCAGCTCTTTGATGTCACTTAACATTAAATGATGTCGGATTTCTGAGCGACCATGATTACTTTCTTTCTTGGTCGAATAAGCTGTATGTGTAAATCCCGAAAATCCTTGTGCAATTGCTTGTTTAAATAACTCTTCTACTCTGGCATACAGGGATGGTTGGTTCTTTTTTAAGGTGATTACGTAATCTCCTCCTTGTTCGATAATTGATTTCACAATTGACCTCTGACAGCCCATGGCATCAATCGTGACAATGCTTCCGTTTAATTTTAATACTTTAAGTAAAGCCGGAATAGCCGTGATCTCATTCGATTTTTTGTCAACTTTAACTTGTCCTAAAACTAATATCATAAGAATGGCGAAGAGTTTTTCCATCAAGTGCAATTACTTCTCCTCTCCTTTAAGCAGCTAATAGATTGAATCCAACTCAAAAAACATTTCTGAAATTGTTCCGGATTCAGGCGAGAAAATACTCGCGCAATTGTGTCATGCGAAGGTATGCCATTCGGCAATTCTAAAAATTTTTTTAACCATTCATATTTGGCTCGCCCATAACTTTCGATATCGACCCATGTATCAGCGCCGCAAATCACGGCACAAATTGAGAGAGTGATAATATCAATTAATTGATGATGTCTCGTCCGCTCGACTCTTGGGTCTTCTAGATCAAAAAAATGGTCGGCGATGGTAATTTTAGGTTTGAGTTTCATACAGGTGAACCCTAATTAAATGTTTTGTAGTTACTCAATAATTCTTGTCCAATATACCATATTCTGTTAATATAAAGTTTAGATGCGTTCGCCCTGTAAAAGCAACAATTCGCTGTGAGTTTCTAGAACTACTCGCACACCTCGATTTGCAGCATCAACTAATATCTCTGCTAAAGCAGCTTGAGCGCGAGGATGCAAGTGAATTTCCGGCTGTTCGAGATAAACTAATTGTCCTGGTTCTGCTACAAGCAAGGCAACTAAAACAGGCAAAGTTTGCGATACCCCAAAGCCAACATCAGCAATACTTACCATGTCCGTTGTTTTACCTTTATGATTGCGACACAAACGACCTACAAGCAACTCAACTTGTGTATCGTCAACTTCTTTGGCTTGAATTTTACAAGTAAGGCCCAATGTTTCTAGAGATGTACTTAAAAGCTTAATACGTCTATCTTTTTTTTTCTGCCATTCATTTATTACGCTGGCAACGTAACTCTCAAAAGTCCCTGGAAACTCGCTGCCGATAGCCGTAGTGTTGTAAGTTCTTTCTGGATTCCCTCTTAAACCTGGAACGTGAATTATTTGTCGGATATATTGGTCGAATAACTTTGACGGACTAGCACTAACAACATTCATTAAGGACTCAGTTAACTTCGTCTTCCCAGTCATACCTAAAGTAAATTCAAAAAAGCAGCGAGTGCGATTCACTTTCCATTTTAGTTCTTCTTTTAGTTTTTCCTCCAAATTAATGGATTTATTTTTAACATTTTCTAAGATACTATTATACACATTAGACAAAGGTTGAGGAATTACAGGTAGAATATCTTTGTGAGTAATTCTAGGGGAAAAATAAATCCGATCGCTTTCACTTTGAAATATCATTTCAATAAGTTCAATGGATTTTTGAGGCAGCTTCTTAAAAGTAACTGTTAGAGATTGATGACCTTCAATTTCAACCTTAATTGTGAAGCTATCTGTACGGTTTTTACCAGAAGACTGAAAAAATAGCTGTCCTGCTAGAGTAAAACGGACATGGGGACCATTCAGTAGCAAAGCGCCAGGGTCATAGGTTGCTTCCAGTGTTTGTTTCATCAGCAATAAGGGCTGCATGATGCTGGATTTACCTGAACTGTTGGCACCAGCTAGAATGGTTAGCGAACGCACTGCAATATAAGATTCTTCATACAAAGATTTATAGCCGCGTACTGCAATGCCATTAATTCCCTGCACGAGTTCTTTTTTCTTTCTTTTAGAGGAAGTGGATTGAGTCATAATGTTATGTTTGCATTTGCGGCTCTAAATACCATAATATAAGATAATCTGTAGTAGCTGTGTATTTTGGCCCAATGACGATCGCAATTGACTTTGGAACTAGCAACACCGTCGTCGCTCGCTGGAATCAAGCTCTCCAGCAGCCCGAAACCTTGAAATTGCCGGGATTGTCGGCAATCTCGGTTCAAAATCCACCCCTAATTCCCAGTTTGCTCTACGTTGAGGACGCTGCTCAAAGTAAAGTAATCCTCGGTCAGCAAGTCCGCGACAAAGGCCTAGATCTGAGTGGAGATTCTCGGTTTTTTCGCAATTTTAAGCGGGGAATTGGCACTTTTGTGCAGGGTTTTGTGCCGGAACTTGACGGGCAAATTGTTGATTTTGAACGAGTCGGTGAGTGGTATTTGAGCCAAATTGTGAACTCAATTCGCGAATTGCCTTTGTCGGTAGATTCTTTGGTTTTTACTGTGCCGGTAGATAGTTTTGAAGCTTACCGCCATTGGTTGGGTAAAGTTTCTGAATCTCTGCAAGTGGAACAGGTGCGGATGTTGGATGAGCCTACGGCGGCTGCTTTGGGTTACGGTTTGGCCGATCGCGAAATTCTATTAGTGATTGATTTCGGCGGCGGCACTCTCGATATTTCATTGGTACGCCTCGATGTTAATGCCAACAAAAAGCCTTTGGGGTTTTTGCTGAAATGGGGCGAAAAGTTGTTAGCTGAATCTTCTGCACAAAAGACAAAAGTTGCCAGGGTTTTGGCTAAAGCCGGACAAAATTTAGGCGGTTCTGATATTGATAATTGGTTGGTTGACTATTTTGTTAAAACGAAAAAGTTGGCAAAATCTCCGATTACGACGAGGTTGGCAGAAAGGTTAAAAATTCAGTTATCTTTGCTAAATAATGCGGCTGAGGTTTATTTTGATGACGAAACTTTTGAGAGTTACGAATTAGAATTAGACAGATCGGGCTTTGAATCTATCCTCGCCGAACATCAGTTTTTTGAGAACCTCGACGAGTGCATGAATCAAGTATTGCAGCAAGCGCGGCGCCAAGGCTTAGAAATTGGCGATATCAATGCAGTTTTGCTCGTTGGCGGTACTGTCCAAATTCCAGCGGTGCAGCGTTGGGTGCAGCAATATTTCGATCCGGCAAAAATTCGGTGCGACAAACCCTTTGAGGCGATCGCCCAAGGTGCTCTACAATTAAGTCAAGGCATAGAAATCAAAGATTTTCTCTATCACAGTTACGGCATTCGCTACTGGAACCGCCGCGACAATTGCCACAGTTGGCACAGTTTAATCAAATCCGGTCAGTCTTATCCGATGACCGAACCGGTAGAATTAGTCTTGGGAGCTTCTTTGGAAAATCAGCCCAGCATAGAATTAATTATCGGCGAATTGGGAGCGGAAACTGGTGGGACGGAGATCTATTTTGACGGCGACAGGCTAATTACTCGCCAACTCGCGGGCGAAAGATCCGTACAGCCGCTAAATGACAAAGACGGAGCTCGCAGTATCGCGCAATTGACGCCGCCTGGGTATCCGGGGAGCGATCGCATAAAAATCTTTTTCCGCGTTGACGAACAGCGCTTTTTGCGGATTACTGTGGAAGATTTGCTAACCAATGAAACTTTGTTAGAGGATAAACCAGTGGTGCAGTTAAGTTAAATATAGGACGTACGGTTGAAACCGCGTCTAGACAAAGGAAGTCCGCCTCCGCGGACTGAATGAAATCAAAAATTCCCACGCCCTTGAAGTGAATTTTGTCTCCATAAATGTAATTTTAACCGCTCACTCTTCAACCTGCGGAGGCAGGTTTTGTCTGTATAGACGCGGTTTCAACCGCCGTTTGATCTACGAACCTATTAGTTAAATTTCAGATTTGTGCACCACTACAGGCGTCCCCACCGAGGCCCAATTGAACAGCCATTTAGCGTGATTTACAGCTACATTTGTGCAGCCGTGAGTGACGGGATTTCCAAACAAATTGTGCCAGTAAGCGCCGTGAATTGCATTACCGCCATCGTAATACATTGTATAGGGAACGTCGGGCACGTCGTAGTCTTCCCCAGTCATTCTAGTAACGCGATATTTGGTTTGGATGGCAAAGGTTCCCGTGCGGGTGGGAGTCGATGATTTGCCGCTGGAAATAGTCACCGCATAAACGGGTGTATTTCCTTCCCAAGCTATGAGTTTTTGTCTTGACAAATCAATTTCAATCCAGCGCTGACTGGATTGCTGCAACTGCATGATTCTATTGGCAATTATGTTGCGCTGTTCGCCTGCAAATGCAGGAATTTGTCCGCCACAAAATGCAGCAACTGTTAGGGCGCAGGCAACACATAAAGTTCCTGCGCGACGCAAGTAAGTTGAGTTGATAATCATGTTTATTCCTCACACCCAAGACGATTTGATAGTTTTAGATTGAAAAATTGAAGAATTGGGAAACTTTCACACCTGGTACTATTTTAAATTGTAGATTATAGATTTTAAATTGGGAAAGAGGGCTTAACAAGTTGTTAAGTTTTGGGTGAGAGTTTTGGCAATTTCGACGATCGCCCGCCAATCTCGATTTTGCACTAAGTGTTTGGGAAATAAGTCTCCGGCTAAACCAACGGCGATCGCCCCAGCGTCAATAAATACCTTGGCATTTTCCAGCGTCACCCCGCCCGTGGGAATCAAAGGAATGTCGCCCAGAGGGCCTTGCAGGCTTTTCAGGTAAGCAGCGCCTCCCAAGCCTGCGATCGGAAAAACTTTCACGCAGGTAGCACCTGCTTGCCACGCCGTCATAATTTCTGTGGGAGAAAAAGCACCAGGGACGATCGGCACTCTCGCATCAACTGCTGCTTGAATCATGCCTACATCGGTGTGCGGAGTAAACAGGAATTGAGCCCCGCAATCTATGGCTTGCTGCAACTGTTCTAAGTGTAATAAAGTGCCAGTACCAATACTAAAATCTGGCAATTCTGAGCGGAGTTGCGAAATTAATTCAGCGGCTTTGTGGGTATTCCAGGTAATTTCAATAAATTGGATTCCTCCTGCTGCTACAGATTTTGCCATCTGCCAAGCGACTTCCTGTTCGGATGAACGGATCACGGCGATCGCTCGGTGTTTTTTTAGTAGTGTCAACCAAGATTGATGATTCATGCTAACTCATTCTGACTAGGATATAATTTTAGTACACATTACAAAATTCGATATATGCCAAACTACAATATGCGCGGCGTTCAATTTTTAATAGACAATGAAGGCAACAAAACCGCTGCAATTGTTGACCTCAAAGAACACAGCGAATTTTGGGTTGACGTGTTGGCTGAATGTGGCGAACCGACAGACTTTCAGTTTTTAGTTGACGGCCAAGGCGAAAAAATTGCGGTGCTGCTTGACTTCGAGAAGCACGGCGAACTCTGGGAGGATGTTTATGACTCTTTGACTATTGAATCTAGACAAGATGAACCAAGAGTTCCCTGGGAAGAAGTTAAGCGCCAGCTTGAGGAAAAGGGTATGTTGAATGTCTGATTACTTGGTCATTACTGCACGTTCGGCTCAAAAAGACCTGGACGCTCTGCCCGTTGAAATCAGCAGTCGCATTTATCCCCAGATAAATGCTTTAGCCAGTGTGCCCCGTCCCCCAGGCTGTCTCAAGTTAAAGGGGAAGAAAAACGGCTGGCGAATTCGGGTGGGCGATTACAGGGTAATATACACCATAGATGACGACAGCCGCACGATCGATATCAGTAAAGTGCGTCACCGGCGAGAAGTTTACCAAGGGTGATATCACGTCCGGTTATATCGAAATGATGCAGTGCGATCGCCCGATCGCATTGCACAATGAAATTAAACAGCCGATCGCACCACAAAAAAATCGGGGCGATTCCAGACAATACCAGAAGCACCCCAATTATCGATTTTAAGCTTTAGATTAAATCTAAAATCTAAAATCCAAAATCTAAAATCAATTAGGCAATTGTCGCCATCTTGACATCGCTATTAGCTAACAAATTTTGCAATTCATCAGCATCGACAGTTTCCTTGTCAACTAGCATATCTGCCAAGGCGTTCAGCACGTGGCGGTTGCCGACGAGCACGTCTTTAGCGCGCAGGTAAGCTTGCTCTACCAACAAGCGGACTTCATCATCGATCGTAGCTGCGGTTTCTTCAGAAAAGTCCCGTTCGGCCATGATATCGCGACCCATGAACATATTCCCTTGTTGGCGACCGAGAGCTACAGGGCCTAGCCGATCGCTCATTCCGAAGCGAGTTACCATTTGGCGTGCTACTCTTGCCACTTGTTGCAAGTCATTGGAAGCGCCAGTTGTGACTTCTTCTTCACCGAAGACAATCTCTTCAGCAATGCGGCCGCCCAAGGCTACCGCCATTTGATTTTGCAAGTAAGAGCGAGAATACAAGCCAGAATCCATGCGATCTTCGCTAGGTGTGAACCAAGTCAAACCACCAGCGCGGCCGCGGGGGATAATGCTGATTTTCTGTACGGGATCGTAGTCGGGCATCAGCGCACCGACTAAAGCGTGACCGGCTTCGTGGTAAGCTACTAAGGTTTTGCGTTTTTCGCTCATCACGCGGTCTTTCTTTTCGGGGCCGGCGAGGACGCGATCGATCGCATCGTTGACTTCATCCATCGAGACTTCGGTCAAATTGCGACGGGCTGCCAAAATTGCTGATTCGTTGAGCAAGTTAGCCAAATCCGCACCTGTGAAACCGGGTGTCCGGCGGGCGATTTTTTCCAAATCCACATCTTTTGACAAGGTTTTGCCGCGGGCGTGAACGTTAAGAATTTCGAGGCGGCCGGAGAAATCGGGGCGATCGACCACAACTTGGCGATCGAAGCGACCTGGACGTAGCAGCGCAGCATCCAGCACGTCGGGGCGGTTAGTAGCAGCAATCAAAATGATGCCAGTATTGCCTTCAAAACCGTCCATTTCGGTCAGTAACTGGTTCAGGGTTTGTTCCCGTTCATCGTTACCACCGCCCAAACCAGCTCCGCGCTGGCGGCCTACGGCGTCAATTTCATCAATAAATACGATACAAGGAGCGTTTGTTTTAGCTTGTTCAAACAAGTCGCGGACGCGGGAAGCACCGACACCGACGAACATTTCGACAAATTCCGAACCGGAAATGCTGAAGAAAGGAACACCTGCTTCTCCGGCGACTGCTTTGGCGAGCAAGGTTTTGCCTGTTCCGGGAGGGCCGACTAACAGCACGCCTTTGGGGATTTTAGCTCCGACTGCGGTGAAGCGATCGGCATTTTTCAGGAAGTCCACGACTTCAGCGAGTTCTAGCTTGGCTTGTTCAATGCCGGCTACGTCGCCGAAAGTCACCTGAGTTTGAGGCTCCATTTGGACTCTAGCTTTCGATTTGCCGAAGTTCATGGCTTGATTGCCGGGCCCGTTTTGGGCGCGTCGCACCAGGAAAAACAGTCCCACCAAGAGCAGGATCGGGAAGAACAGGCTGCTGAGGGCTTTTACCCAGAAGCCTTCGTCGTTTTGGGGCAGAACTGAAATATCTACCTTATTTTTGGTCAGGATGTTAATCAGTTCGGGGTCGTTAGGCAGGTTGACAATTACCTTGCTGCCGTCCTGAGCGGTTACGAGAGCTTTACTGCGATCGGAACTGATATTTATTTTGTCTACTCTGTTGCCTTCGACTTCCTGAATGAATTGGCTGTACTTCCAAACTTCCCTACTTGGGGGCTGTTTGTCAAAAAATGCAGTGGCTAGGGCAATGACTACAATAGCCAGCAGTGCGTACAGTCCAGCGTTTCTCCAGCGTTTATTCACCGAGGTCGATCCTCCTAATTATTTAGTCCCTGTGATTTGGGAATTTTTATTTATGTTCATCAATCTTAACGTATTTGTAACTTGTTTTTGTGTTGTCAGGAATCCCGGCAAGGGCGATCGCTCGTCTGAAGTAGTGGAAACCGAATGTTCCTTCACTGCGTCAGGAGATGGGAGTATTTTACTAAAGAGTCACATATAGCATAAATTGAAAATTGTCAAGCCTTTAGTAGAAGTAATCTTGAGGGGACGGACTCCTGATAAGATCTCTGAGTCAGGGCTCCATTGGTGTAGGATGTTCCTGTTTATTCACTCTTCATACATAGCGATCGACCGTTGAGGAACCGTCCGAAGATTTCAAGCCTCAGCATTAAAACAGTCTAGCCTACCCATTGCCATCACTTTGCCAGATTAAAAATTGAGTTAAGAGCGAGAGATATTCGGCATTCCAATACAGACAGTCACTTGAATAACCTTGTAAGTTTAGATAATCAAAATGAAGTGCAATATTTGTGATTCTCCAACAAACAGCTTGGCTGCGGCTACGGTACTAAAAAAATATAACGTTGAGTATTTTCAATGCTCAAATTGTGGATTTGTTCAAACCGAGGAACCGTACTGGCTTGAGGAGGCTTATTCAGAAGCCATAGCTAGCAGCGACGTGGGAATGTTATCCAGAAGCACGATGTTCTCCACCGCAGCCAATAATATTATTTTTAATTTGTTTAATCACCGCGCTAATTTTTTAGACTACGGGGGCGGCTACGGTGTATTTGTTCGGATGATGAGAGATTTAGGATTTGATTTTTCATGGCATGATAAATATTGCAAAAATATATTTGCACAAGGCTTTGAAGCCGAGGCAAACAGCAGCTACCCCTACGAATTAGTAACAGCATTTGAAGTATTTGAGCATTTTGTTAACCCGCTGTCGGAGATCGAAAAAATCTTCAAATATTCTCGCAATATTTTATTCAGTACCAGATTGCTGCCAGCCAACAATCCCCAGCCCAGCGAATGGTGGTACTATGCCCTAGATGAAGGTCAGCACATTTCTATTTATACCACCAAGGCACTGTCTATAATTGCCGAAAAATTCAATTTAATTTTTTACTCTAACGGCGATTCTTTGCACCTCTTGACAGAAAAGGAAATCCCGCATCAACTTTTTCAAAGCTTATCATATTGCCAAGAGCCGGAATTAAAAAAAGCCTCATTACTCCAACATGATTACGAGGCAGCTTTGAGAAAAATTGCCGACAGAGAGAACCGCAAATCAATGATAACTCCAGCAGCCCTATCTCCTAAAAATTTAAAAAAGATTGTGATTGACGGCGTATTTTATCAGCTTAACAGCACCGGCATTGGTCGCGTCTGGACATCGCTGCTAGAAAACTGGGCAGAAAATGGTTTTGCTAAACAAATTCTAGTTCTTGACAGAGCGGGAACCGCCCCCAAAATTCCCGGCATCCAGTACCGGAATGTAGCCCGCTACGACTACAGCCAAACCGATGCAGACCGCCAAATGCTACAGCAAATCTGCGATGAAGAAAATGCAGACTTGTTTATTTCTACTTATTATACAACGCCTTTGTCAACGCGATCGGTATTCATGACCTATGACATGATTCCCGAGTTGATGGGACAAAATCTTGCTCATTCCGAGTGGAGAGAAAAGCATTCCGGTATCCGCCACGCCTCAGCCTACATAGCTATTTCAGCAAATACAGCCCGCGATTTAGTTAAGGTTTTTCCGCAGATATCCTCAGCTTCTGTAGCTGTAGCGCACTGCGGAATAGACGCCAATTTCTCGCCAGCCGATAGAGAAGAAATCGCAGGTTTTAAGTCAAAGTACGGCATTGCTAAACCCTATTTTCTTTTGGTAGGCGAGAGGGTAGGCTGGCATGGTTACAAGAATGGGATATTATTCTTCAAAGCCTTTTCTCAACTTGCCAATAAGTTTGACTTTGATCTAGTCTGCACAGGCGGCAAACCTGTATTAGAACCCGATCTGCAATTGTATTGTTCTGGAATCACTGTCCGCACGCTGCAACTAAGCGATAGCGAATTGAGAGTTGCTTATTCGGGTGCTGCGGTATTAGTTTATCCGTCGAAATATGAAGGCTTTGGATTGCCAGTCGTCGAAGCCATGGCTTGCGGTTGTCCAGTCATCACTTGTCCAAACGGTTCGATTCCAGAAGTAGCAGGAAAAGCAGCGGTTTATGTAGATGGCGATGATGTCAGCGGGCTTGTCAATGCTTTGCGGGAAATACAGAAGCCTGCTGTCCGCAACTCATTAATTGCGGCGGGGTTAGAGCAAGCTAAGAAGTTTTCCTGGTCGAAAATGGCTGCAACTGTTAGCTCTGTTTTGGTTCAAGTAGCTGAGCATTCCCTTCAACCGCAAGCCGATCCAGCCTTACAGAGCGAATTATCGAATTATGACACATCGCAGCCTGTCCCGTCAGCTTTCAAAGTATCTGCGATCGTTTCTACCTACAATTCCGAAAAATTTATTCGCGGCTGCTTGCAAGACTTGGTAGATCAAACGCTGTACAAACAAGGCGAACTGGAAATCATTGTAATTAACAGCAACTCCGAACAGAACGAAGGAGAAATTGCACGGGAGTTTCAATCGAGATATCCCAACATAATTTATTGCCGGATACCACAGCGAGAAACCATTTATGCAGCTTGGAATAGAGGAATCGAGATGTCGCGCGGCAGATACATTACTAATGCGAACGCCGACGACAGACACCGCCCCGACGCATTGGAAATCATGGCTAATTATTTGGACTCGCAACCAAAAACTGCTCTGGTTTACGGCGATCAATTAATTACGAATGTTGTTAATGATACCTGGGTTGCGACGCAAGCTCAAACGCGGTGGAATTGGCCGGACTTTTCCTATGGGGAACTGGAACGACGCTGCATCATGGGTTCTGCGCCAATGTGGAGAAAATCGCTACACGAAAAACACGGCTATTTCCGAGCAGAATTGACGGCGGCTGGCGATTACGAATTTTGGTTGCGGGTGGGAAAAACCGAAAATATGTTCCGCATCCCGGAAATAATTGGGCTTTACTACCACAACGAGCAAGGTTTAGAACATGGTTCAGGGCGATCGCAACAAGAAACGCTTAAGATATGGAATGAATACGGCATCATCCGCCGAGGTATTAAACCCGCCACTACCCTCCCCGTTGCAATCTCTCCGTCACAGCTAAACGCCATGCCCTACCGCACCCCCGAATCAGCACTCGTCAGCATCATCATCCCCTGCTACAACCACGCCAATCTACTCAGAGAAGCTGTTGAAAGTGTTGTCAATCAAACCTATCAAAATTGGGAGTGCATCATTGTCAACGACGGTAGCACCGATGATACCAGCAACTTCGCAAATTATTTAATTCAATTGTATTCTCAAAAAGCGCTGCGCCTCATCGACAAACCCAACACGGGGCCCGCTGATTCCAGAAATATTGGTGTTCAAAATTCCTCAGGAAAATTCATTTTATTCCTAGATGCTGACGATAAACTTCATCCCAAATTTCTGGAGGAGTGCGTTGAAGTTTTATCAGCGAAACCGGAGGTGGGTTTTGTCTATACAGATGTGCAGCACTTCGGAGCAAACTGCGATTTAGTCAACCACGGGGATTTTGACCCCAATAAATTTTTGAGAGACAATCAAGCCCCCGCTACTTCCTTATTTAGAAGAGAAATTTACGAGCAAGTTGGCGGCTTGAAAAAAGTGATGAAGCTGGGATGCGAAGATTGGGAATTTTGGATTTCTGCCTATGAAAAAGGCTGGTTAGGCGATCGTTTGCCTCAGCCTTACCTCTACTACAGGCAACACGGCGACGGCTCTAGCAGAACCCAAAAAATGGCGGGAGAACGCGAAAAATTAGACTTGATGAGGGCTACAATTGTTCGCCTGCACTCTCAACTTTACAAACCAGAAGAAGTGCGTTGGTCAGAAAAAGTTTTGCAACAACACGGTAACTTAATTGCTGATGAATTAGCTCAGCTTAATAAACCCGAACAGTTTTTAGCTTCCCTTCCTCAATACCTGGGAGATTACCAAAAAGACCAAACGAATCAAGTTGCTCTCGCTCACATCCGCCACAGCCGCCGACAACTTGCCGATTATTTTGTGAATCTGCCCGCAGAACAACTAGAAACTGCCTACTCCGGCGATGCAGGCAAGGCACATCAAATGCTGCTTAACAGCACGATCAAATATGAAGCAATCACAGATACTGAACAAAGTTTAATCGGTCAACTAGAAACACATCTATCCCAGGGAATTAAAACTCTGAAAGATGTTGGCTACTTACTAGCAGCCTCTCTCTACCGTCGTGCCGATCAGTTATTGCTAAAGTATGAAAATGCAGCTATACCCAATTGGTTTGTTAACGACTATCTCAAGTTTATGTTTACCGCGCCGACGCTCTTTCAAGAACTAGGAGAGGCTGGCAATTATTGCCGCTACGTTCAGGGATGGGTTAGTTACGTGCACCGCAATATATTCCAAAACCAAAATTCACAAATTTGGCAGGACATCGCCTGGTTTTTCACTCAAACCGCTAACTTTATCCCTTTGTATTTCAATAGCGAAAATCTCAAGCAAGTCTACACCAAACGGGCAGAAATTATTGAATTTGCGATGAAAAATCGCGGGGCTGCCATTGATTGCATTTTTCCGGCAAGGGGTGCAAACAGACAGAAAATTCGCGTCGGAGTTCTGACTAAGCATTTCGGGGCGATGACGGAAACTTTCGCGACTTTGCCTGCTTTTGAATATCTGAATCGAGAACAGTTTGAAATTATTTTGTATGCTATCAATTTGGATGGTAATAAATTAGAACAGTATTGCCAGAGTCGCGCGGATAGGCTGGTGCAATTGCCGAGTGATTTGCCGAGTCAAGTTCAGGCTATCCGCGCTGATGACTTAGATATTCTGTTGGTTGCTACGAATATTACTGCTGTCACTCATCCGATTAGTTTGCTGGCGCAGCATCGATTGGCGCGGGTACAAACTACTTGTTTTAATTCTCCTGTGACTACGGGAATGCGCCACGTTGACTATTATATTGCTGGCAAGTTGATGGAACCTGGCATTGAGGGATGCGCGCATTATCGCGAGGAATTAGCCACTGTTGACGGCTTGGGTTGCTGTTTTAGCTATACCCTCGAACCCTATACTCCTAATGTTCAACTGACTAGAAATAGCCTGGGGATTTCTGAGGAATCGGTTGTGTTTATTTCCAGCGCTAATTTGTATAAGTTGGTGCCGGAGTTAAGGGAAACTTGGGCGAAGATTCTGGCGGCTGTTCCTAATTCTATACTGTTTTTAATGCCTTTTGGCCCTAGCTGGACTAATTATTATCCTGGGGCGGCTTTTGTGAATAATATGCAAGGGATTTTTGCGAAGTATGGGATTGATAGTAAGCGTTTGCGGGTGGTGAAGGCTTTGCCGAATCGTGCGGATGTCAAGGAAGTTTTGAAGTTGGGTGATGTTTATTTGGATTCTTACCCCTATGCGGGGACTACTTCTCTTGTGGATCCTCTGGAGGTGGGATTGCCAACTGTGGTTAGGGATGGTGATACTTTACGATCGCGCATGGGAGCAGCAGTGGTACGATCGCTCTTGATGCCAGATTTAATCGCCCGTGACGAGGCATCCTACATTCAGCTAGCCGTCAATCTCGCCACAAACCCGCAACTGCGGCAGCAAAAACGCCAGGAAATTCAGCAAAAAATGCAGGGCAATCCCGCCTGTTTTGACAGTGTTGCATACTCGGGGGCGATCGCGAAACTATTCCAAGAACTCTTTAGCAACTGGCAAGCCAGCCACCTAGAAGCCTCCCGCAGCTTACAGGATAGCATTCCCAAACAGCCAGACTTGGGCGATAAACTCTTGCATAACGTCCAGCTTTACCAAAGAAACTCATCAAACATCTCAGCAATATCCGAACTCCGCCAAATCCGCAAACAAATCGCTGATTTCTGGCTAAATGTTCCCACCGAAAACCTAGAAGCCACCTATAAAAGTGCTGACGGTAAAAGCTATCAAATGCTGCTGCATAGCTACTTTCAACATCAAGCGATGATGGAAGGCGAACAAATATTTTTGCAGCAACTAACCCAGATTAGCAAAGGATTAGTCCATCCTAAAGCTGTCAACGCCTTGCTCGCAGCAATGCTATATTTCCCGCCGGGAACCATGCGGATTCCCGACGCTCGCAACCGCTTGCCGCACTGGTTAATCGGCGATTACGAACAAGTTTTTGAAACAGAAGATACCGTCGAGAAGGAGTCAAGTTCTGACTTACTCGCTCAATACATTCAATCCCCGCAATTTGCAAATCAACTATTAGGATGCGTCAATCTTTACCGGATCGATCCGTCAGACGAATCGGTAGTTTTGGAACTCCGCCAAATCCGCAAACAACTGGCTGATTTTTGGCTAATTGTTCCCACAGAAAAACTAGAAAATGTTTACCGAGGGGAAGTTCGCAAAGCATATCAAGCAATACTTAGCTGCGGCTTGCAAGCCAAATCAATGACTGAAGCCGAACACAACTTTTTGCAGCAAGTGACCGAAATTAGCAAAGGGTTAGTGCATCCTCAAGCTATCAATGCTTTGCTGGGTGGAATGCTGTACTTTGTACCAGGAAAAATGCGGGTTGCTGACGCTCACACCCGCTTGCCACACTGGTTGATTGACGATTACGAAAAAATCTTTGAAATCCCATTCGCGGACAATCAACAAACGATTGTCAACCAAGATTATCTCCCGCAGTTTCTCAATCAATTAACTGCTGCTGTGAATCTTTATGAAATTGACCCGACGGCGGAAATGGTAATAGCAGATTTGCGGGAAATTCGCAAGCAAATTGCTGATGTGTGGCTGAAGGTTTCCGGCGAACAACTTGAACTTTTGTACCGGAGCGATTTCGGTAAAGGTTACAAGGCAATGCTCGGGAGCGGATTTATTAACGAGCCGCTTACTGATACTGAACGTGCTGTTTTGAATTCGTTGGTGGGTGAGTTGAGTAAAGGGTTTGGAATGCCTCAGGCTGTGAATTATTTGTTGGCGGCGAGGCTGTTTTGTCGCGCTGGACAGTTGCAAGTTCAGGATGCGGATAGTTGTTTGCCTGAATGGTTGTTTGAGGATTACGAGCAGTTTGTTGGGGGTGCGATCGAGCTTGCTGTGAAGTAAACGGCTCTACAGCAGATTGCAGGTGCATGGAGTACAATTTAAATCTTAAGCACCTGCGAAACTCGTTGACAAACTGTCGCTGCTGCACTAAAACCCTAACCAACCTCGGAGAGATTTCTCCAGTCGCTCAGCATCAGAATCTGCTAATTTGCCAATCGTTCTTACAACTAAGCTTTCATGTACTGTATACAAACCTCGCTTGACTGCTGTAGCCACATTTAACCCTGCTATTGACCATTCAGCGAGTACGAACTCACCCTCAATTAAGGATGCAGTTTTGCTTGTCAATGGCACAATCATAATGTCTTGAGATACGTGTGGCGCACTCAAAACAATTGCTGGTCTTACCTTAGAACTAGACAAGTCTGAAAAGGGATATCTAACCAAAATTATGTCATTTTTAGAGTAGCTGGGCATAGACATCATCCTCAGTATTATCCCAAACTGTATCTAGTGATGTTTGACTGGCTTGAAGCCAAAACTCAGCTTCTTCATCAGGTAAAACTGTTACTAATACTTTTGCCCCTTCGGGTAACTCTGATAACTCCAGCAGTTCAATTTTCCCTTGTCGAACAGTAGCCCAAAGTGTTTTTAGCATATCCACCTCATAAACTGTGCTTTATGCAATTTGCAGATTTCTGGTAGGTTGTCGCACTGAGCGACTAATTACAACCTAACACACATAGATCGAGGAAGTATTTAAGCCTGATTTAGGATTAATTCAAGACGAGTTCTGGATGTTGCGGCTCAAACAAAGGGCGAGTTACCTGACGCAGCAGCACTGTTTCTAAACTGCCTTCTACTACATCTGCTGCTTCTATTTCTAATTCGCCCCACAAAAATCGATCGCCTTTATTTGGAATTTTACCGAAATTGTGGATCGCGAATCCGGCGATTGTTTGGTACGCTTGGTTGGTTGGCAGGTTTAACCCGAGTTTTTCGTTAACTGCTGTTACTTCCCAGACGCCGGAAATTAGGGCTGAATGAGCGTCTTTTTCAATCAGAGTTGCTTCGGAAGCTGGTAGCAGCGATTCTGACTGTTTACTGGTAATCCAACCTGTCAGCAGCCGCACCGTACCGTTGAGAATTGCTAGCAGCGGCCAGAGTATTTTCGAGCAGATTTCGAGGGCGGGCATCAGTAACAAAGCTGTGCGTTCTGGGGCGTGGGTTGCTAATACTTTGGGGATGAGTTCTCCTAATACTATCTCGATGTATGTAACGAAGATGAAAGCTACGGGAACTGCGATCGAATGCGCCGTCAGCATCGCGGGAAAATGACCGATCGGCAATTTGTCGATCCAGGGCTCGATCCAGTGTACAGTCGCACCCTCGCCCAACCATCCCAACAGCAGACTTCCGGCTGTTGTGCCTGTTTGAGTCACCGACAGGTAATGCGGTATGTTGTTCTGCGCTTGATGGACGAGTTCGGCGGTTTTCGCGTTTGGGCGATCGCGCAACTGGGCGAGTTGGCGGATTTGATGGCGATCGGCTGATACTAATGCTAGTTCTGACGCCACAAAAAACGCGATTAAAAGTGTTAAGCCCAGCAACATTGCTAATCTCAGCAGTGTTTCGGCGACTTCTATTTCCAGACAAGTAAGGTTATTCAAGATAGATATCTAATCTGATAGATGTTTAGGTTAATCATTTCATCTTAGCTTGCAATTCAGATAGATTGACGGCTCCACATATCGGATATCCGCACTACGGGTCTTCATAAGGTGTGCATTGCACACCCTACAAATAGATAAAAAAAGCAATTTGCCATCCATAAATCTATCTTCTGGCCGACGAGAAAAAACTCATAACATATTACAATGCCTTTGTGAAGCATAAGTATAAGGAAACCAAAGGTAGTGAACTTAAAAACAGTCATATCGCTGCTAAAACAAACTTTTACTGAATGGCAAGAAGATAAAGCACCAACCCTAGCCGCCGCCCTAGCCTATTACACAGTTTTTTCCCTCGCCCCGCTGCTAATTATCGTAATTGCGATCGTCGGTTTAGTCTTTGGTGCAGACGCAGCCCAAGGTCAAATCGTCGCCCAACTCCAAAGTTTAATCGGCAAAGATGGCGCTCAAACTGTCCAAGAACTAATCCTTAAAGCTTCCGAACCCAAGTCGGGAATGATTGCTACTATAGTTGGTCTCGCTACACTTTTGTGGGGCGCTTCCAATGTATTTACTAACCTCAAAGAAGCTCTCAATACTATTTGGAATGTTTCACCGCCTCCGGGACGCGGCATTTGGGGATTTTTGCAAGACCGCGTATTGTCTTTTGCGATGATTTTAGGCATCGGTTTTTTACTGCTAGTATCTTTAGTCCTTAGCGCCATTTTAGCTGCCGTCAGCTATTGGTTGAACGGCTGGTTGCAGTTACCTGTTGGCATTTGGCAGATTGTGGACTTTGCTATCTCGTTTGGCGTAGTTACGCTGCTTTTTGCCTTAATTTACAAACTTTTGCCCGATGTCGATCTTGCCTGGAATGATGTTTGGATCGGCGCCGCCATCACCTCAATGCTGTTTACGATCGGCAAATCCCTAATAGGAGTTTACCTGGGAGGTAGCGGTATTGCCTCTACCTACGGTGCTGCTGGATCGTTCGTAATTATCCTGCTTTGGATTAATTATTCCGCTCAAATTCTGTTCTTAGGTGCCGAGTTTACCCAAGTTTGGGCTAACCGATACGGCTCTCGAATGCGAGGTTCGCGAAATAATACCCTGCACAGCGAAAAGGGGGAATCCTCCACACGCAAACATCGAAAAAATTCTTAACATTTGACAATTGGGAAATTTGAGGTTAAAGTCTATCCCCGGCTTTGATAAAAGCAAGAGCGAAGCAGCCAGAAAGCGGAAGGCGGAAGGAAAGAAAAATTTTGAAGGCAATAATTTATCTTTCTCTTCGAGCGCCATGTCAAATTCTGTCTTTGGGAAGATTTACTTCTGCTTTCTCCACAGTTCAAATTATTTATCGCGACAGGTGAAAATTTTACCTCCGACTGACTGGATCGGCTCGAACAGCAAGCTGAAAGCTGGTTCGAGTTTGACAACTGCTCAAATCCGGGAAATTCTCTTCACCCTCGTTCATTTCCATTTAGATTATCTAGAGTTTTAGCTGCTGCTGGTCTCTGTCAGCAGAAGGAAGTCGTTTGTCAATTTTTCCAGTGAAATTATCCCTGAGGGATGATTTATCGATCGCCTATTTTGACTTTAATAACAATTAGCAGCTACATTTCATTCCCCGCGCAGTAGCCAAAATCGCACATTAATCGGCTTTCAACAGTTGACAGTTGACAGTTGACAGTTGACAGTTGACCCCAAGAGAGCAACGTCTACCTAAAAGGAAAAGGATTGGAGTAATGAATAGTCTGATTTTAATTTCTCCCTCACTCGTGTTCCGGCTTTCAACCAATTCTTTCTGGTAAGTTTTTTTAAATTTTGGTAAACAATCATGATTTCATTAACAAAAAAACGCATCGCCCTGATCTCGGTACACGGCGATCCGGCTGTGGAAATTGGCAAAGAAGAAGCGGGCGGGCAAAACGTTTACGTGCGTCAAGTAGGAGAATCTTTGGCGAAACAAGGATGGCAAGTTGATATGTTCACCCGCTCATCCGATCGCGAACAAGCAAGTATTGTCCAGCACAGCCCCAATTGCCGGACAATTCGCCTCGTAGCAGGGCCGCAAGAATTTATTCCCCGCGATGCACTTTACGGATATTTGCCAATTTTTGTTCGCGAATTTCAGAGGTTTCAGTTAGAGTCAGGCTTTCAATATCCCTTAGTTCACACGAATTACTGGCTGTCTTCTTGGGTGGGAATGGAGTTGAAAAAATCGCAACCCCTGCGACAAGTTCATACTTACCATTCTTTGGCAGCAGTAAAATATAAGTCGGTTTCGACAATTCCGATGATTGCCAAAACCAGGCTGCACGTGGAAAAAACTCTTCTGGAAACAGCCGATCGCGTGGTGGCTACCAGTCCCCAAGAAAAAGAGCACATGAGGTCTCTGGTGTCCTCAAAAGGCAATATAGACATCATTCCCTGCGGTACCGACACTCAGCAGTTTGGGTCGATCGCGCGATCGGAGGCCCGCCGCCAGTTGGGAATAGCGCCAGAAACCAAAGTGGTGTTGTACGTCGGCCGTTTTGACCCGCGCAAGGGCATCGAAACCTTAGTCCGCGCCGTCAGTCTGTCGGCGCTGCGAGGCAAAGGGGATTTAAAACTGATCGTTGGCGGTGGCTGGCGCGAGGGGGAATGCGACGGAAAAGAGCGCGATCGTATCGGCAGCATCGTTGAAGAATTAGGCTTAAGCGACATTACCAGCTTTCCCGGCGGCTTGAGCCGAGACATTCTCCCCGCCTACTACGCAGCCGCCGATGTCTGCGTCGTTCCCAGCCACTACGAACCCTTCGGTTTAGTCGCCATTGAAGCGATGGCCTGCCGCACGCCCGTAGTCGCCTCCGACGTGGGAGGGCTGAAATATACCGTAGTGCCGCGAGAAACCGGTTTGCTGGCGCCGCCGAAAAATGAAGCAGCCTTTGCAAGTGCGATCGATCGGCTGTTAGTTGACTCAGTATGGCGCCAGCAACTCGGACAAGCAGGCAGAATGCGCGTCCAAGCCAATTTCAGTTGGGACGGTGTGGCCTCCCAACTCGGTCAACTTTACACTCAACTGCTCGAAAAAGTGGCGATGAAACTTGACCCCGTGAGCGCTTAGTAGTATCACTTAGTATGGTTGAAGCCTGTTTCCCTCGATCCCTATCCATCTCATCTATAAACTGGGAACCTTCAACTATAAGTGATATGAGGAGGTACTCTTGTACGCATCAGAACATCTGGGAAGACATCTGCTTCGTATGTCCGACCAAGAGCTAATTCGTCTGTGGGTAAACCGCAAATCTACCCCCAGCAAGCGCTTTAGCTGGCAGGCCGCCAACGGTTTTCAACTGTTTGTAGAAAAACCTTTGGCAGAAGTGACTCTGACAGATATCCAGACTTTCGCCGCAGCGATGAGGGCTCGCAAAGTTCCACCCCGTTTCTACAAGCAAACCTTGCTAGCTCTAAAATCGCTGTTCGCCTTCGGCCAGCAAACCGGAATCTTGCCCGCAGCTATCCCCCTCTACGCGTGGCCGGTGCGAGAGCACAGCCAGCAGTCCAAACGACTCCGTTTGAGGCTGGGGTGGGGTTTGTGCATTTGTTTGTGCTTTTTTTTGGGTAGAATGACCCCAAAACTTTGGGGGCAAACAGTCTCGGCAGAAATGTCGCCACCTCCAAAACGCCTGACTGCCTCGGCAGAAAGCTCGCCGGCTTCGGCATCAGAAGCGTTGCCGAAAGTTGCAACTGACGAGCCACCAGACAAAGGAGATCGGAACGACGATAACGAGGATAATATTGAGCGCGATCGGGTAAAAGCATTTCTCGACACCATCGCCAGCGCCGAAGGCACCGCTGCTGCCGATGGCTACCACACCCAGTACACAGGAACCAAATTTGCCAGTTTCAGCGACCATCCCAGGGAAATGAGATGTGGCCGCCGCTACGGCAAAAAACTCTGTTCCGACGCTGCGGGGCGGTATCAGTTTCTCAGCACAACTTGGGACAGATTCGCCAAAAAATTCGGTGTCAAGGATTTCAGTCCAGAAAATCAAGACCTAATGGCTATAGAGTTAATTCGAGAACGAGGTGCATTAGAAGATATAAAAGCGGGTCGATTGGAGCCAGCAGTCAGAAAACTCGCTTACATCTGGCCTTCTTTTCGGCGTTTTGGCGGTTCCGTGGACTCGTCGCTGCCCAAACTCGAAAAAATGTATCGGCACAATTTAGGGATTTATCGCCCAGAATTGGTTGTTAGCAATTAGTTAATAGTCTAATAACGAGTTGGAATTTGCGATTTTGGATAAAATTTTGAGTTCCAAAATTCAAATTTGGGGAGTTATGGGTGATGTCTATTTTTGGGGAAACTAGAGGGAAGAATGAGCAATTTCCATTACCTATTATCAATATAATTTATCTGTCAACTGTCAACTGTCAACTGTCAACTGTCAACTGTTTAAGCTAATTTTCCATCTTCCATGTTAACGATGCGATCGGCAATATCCAAAATTCGGTTATCGTGGGTCACTAACAAAATAGTACAACCTTGCTCTTTAGCAAGTTTCTGCATCAAATTGACCACTTCGCGCCCGGATTTGCTGTCCAGGGCGGCTGTCGGTTCATCAGCTAAGACAATTTGCGGGCGACTAACTAAGGCACGGGCGATCGCAATTCTTTGTTTTTGTCCGCCCGACAAGTCATCGGGATAATAGTTCAGCCTATCTTCTAGTCCTACTAATTCTAGCATTTGCCCAGAGCGATCGCGCATTTCGACACGGGACAAATTGCCGTGAACTTCCAAACCCATTTGGACATTTTGCAGCGCCGTCAAACTGCGGTGCAAGTTGTGGGCTTGGAAAATATAGCCAATGTTACGCCGCGTCTTTACTAATTTATCTTGGCTGGCATTGCACATCTCTTGACCGAGAATTTTCAGACTGCCAGATTGACCCGATCGCAATCCGCCAATCAATGTCAAAAGCGTGGTTTTTCCCGAACCGGAAGGCCCGGTCATCAGGACAATTTCACCTGCATATATTTCTAGGTTGATATCAAAAAGTACCTGTTTTTGCAGTTGACCTTGACCAAAGTAGTGGTCGAGTTTGTGCATGGAAATTACAGGCTCGGAAATCTGTAGGTTGGTGGTTGTGGGGTTAACAAGAGTGGATTTCATAAGTTAAGGATTCGGATTTTTTTAACCACAGAGGGCGCAGAGAACACAGAGAAAGATCAGAGAGAGATGAATAATTGGGATTAAAAAATGTCGGCGGGGTCGGCTGCTTGCAGTTTACGAGTGGCAATAGCTCCTGAAATACTGCACATAACCATGTTCAAAATTAATACTGCTAATGCTCGACCTATGGTCATGTATAAGGGTAAATTTGTAGCTTGACGAGTCACATGATATAGTGCTACAGAGACTCCTACTCCAGGTAAAAAACCGAGGACAGAAAGAATAATAGCTTCTTCAAAAACAATGCCGAGCAAGTAAATATTGCGGTAGCCCATTGCTTTGAAAGTAGCGTATTCTGCCATATGGTCGCTGACATCGGTTGACAGAACTTGATAAACGATAATTACTCCTACTACGAAACCCATCGCTACACCCAAGTTAAAGACAAAGCCGATCGCAGTATTTTTAGCCCAATAATTTTTCTCGAACTCGATAAATTCTTGTTTGGTCAAAACCTTGACATCCGACGGCAAATATGCTTTTAAAACTTGTTGGACTTGCAGCGAGTCGGCACCGGGTTGCAGTTGAATTAATCCGGCATTTACGCTTGCAGAATCCTGTCGGGGAAACAGGCGTAGATAATTTTGATCGCTGGTGATTAAAGCTCCGTCAGCGGCAAAAGATGCTCCAACTGTAAATAAACCGCCGATCGCAATTGTGCGCCGATCGATCTCAGTTTTAACAGATTGTCCCTGATTAATTTGGGCGATAGACCCTTGATAATCTCCCCTTGAAGCTCGGTCAAATAACACAGTATCCGGCAATTTAATCAAGTTCAAATTTTTGTTGACTTCTGGCAGGTCAAATGCAGGGCGATCGGGATTAAATCCCAACACCATAATCGACGTTTCCTGCCTAGTTTCGGGATTTTTCCAGTTGGCAATTTTCACGTAAAGTGGATCGGCTGATTTCACACCAGGTACATTCATCGCCTGATATAATCTGCGTCTTGGGAAAGAAGATAAATTCAGCAAATTCCGGCCTTGGGGATTCATCAAAACTAAGTCTGTTTGCAAAGTTTGGTGCAGGCGCGTATTGCTACTGTAAAGCGCATTTTGAAATCCCAACTGCATGAACATCAAAACGTCAGCAAAAGCAATTCCTGCTACTGCAACCGCCATTCGTCCTTTGTCGTGACTCAGTTGCAACCATCCGAGAGGAGTTCTGTTTCTTAACTGTTGTAAAGGTTTAATTAGTCCAATCATATCTCTCTTCTCTTCCTCTGTTTTCTCTGTGTCCTCTGCGCTCTCTGCGGTTAAAAAAATCTTAATTCTTAATTCCCGCCGATCGCAACTTTGACTTGCAAATTGGTCAATCCCGCTACTTTCTGACTGGAAGCGGCATCCAAACGCACTTTCACTTCCACAATTCGAGCATCAATATTCGCAGAAGGATCGGTGTTAACAATGTTTTGCCGCTGCACCTGCAAACCGATATATTCTACTTTTCCCTGCAATTCGCCCTGGAAAGAATCGCTAGTAATTTTGGCTGGCTGTCCAATCCGTACTTTGTCCACATCGCTTTGGTAGATTTCAGCCACCGCCAGCATTTCGCGAGTTTGTCCAAGTTCGACAATGCCATCGTTTCCCACTTTTTCCCCAGGATACGTGTGAATTTTCAGGACTTGAGCATCTCTGGGAGCGTGGATGTAAGCTAGAGCTAAATTGGCTTTGGCTTGTTTGGCGGCGGCTTGGGCGGAACCGACTTCGGCGGCGGCTGCTTCTATGTCAACGGGGCGCACTTCGGCGATGCGATCGAGATTTGCTTCCGCTTCGCCGATTTGCTGCTGTCGAGATTCCTGAATTTGGCTGAGTTTCGCTTGCGCTTCATTAATTTGTTGTTGGCGAGATTGCTGAATTTGATTCAGTTTGGCTTGCGCTTCGTTAATTTGTTGTTGGCGAGATTGCTGAATTTGATTCAGTTTGGCTTTTCCTTCGTTGAGTTGCTGTTGGGCTGTTTCGGTGGCGAGGGTTTTGCTGTCGCTAGTTGAGGCAGAAATTGCTCCTTGTTGGTACAGTTGCGAGTAGCGTCGCTGTTCGTTTGTAGCGTTGCGGAGTTCGGCTTCTATGCGAGCAATTGCTGCTTGTTGGGTTTGAATTTCCCCTTGCTGTTCGGCTTTTAGGCGCGCAATGGTGGCTTGTTGGGCTGTAATTTCGGTGCTGCGATCGACTTCTAAGCGAGCAACGATCGCCTGTTGCGCTGCGATCTCGTTACTGCGATCGGCTTCTAAGCGGCCAATAGTGGCTTTCTGGGCTTGAATTTCGCCATTTTTGGCTCCTGCTTTCACTTTTGCGAGATTTGCCTGGGAAACGCGTACTTGTTGTTGAGCTTGGTCAAAGGCTGCTTGCTGGCGATCGCGATTGTCGAGAATTGCGATCGTCTCACCTGTTTTCACTCTGTCTCCTTCTTTTACCAGGAGTCGATCGATCCTGCTTCCATCCGCCGCCCCAGATCCCGAAACTTTAATCACTTCTCCCCTCGGTTCCAATCGCCCCAAAGCTGTCACTGTGGTTAATTGGGATGCTGCGACGGCTGCTGCTGCGGTTGCTGCGTTGGGATCGGGAAGGCGCGATCGCCAGATCGTGTAACCAGTAGTTCCCCCAGCCGCCAGAGTGAAGAACGCTGCTACAACTAGGAGTTGTTTAACTAAGGGTGAATTGGAAGATAAGCTTTCTGCTGTTAATCGGTGTACCATGACACACCTCATGATTTGGGTAGGTAAAAACTAAACGGTTTAGTTTCTATTTGAATACTAAACCGTTCAGTATAATGATGTCAATACCCGAAGCAAAAATTACAGAAACCAGAGATGGCCAGGACAAAACCAATCGAACCCGACGGAACATTAGGTGACAAAAGCGAGCAAATCCTGCAAGGTGCGATGCAAGAATTTTTAACCCACGGCTACGCGGGTACGAGTATGGACAAGGTAGCCAAGACGGGGGGAGTTTCCAAAGCCACGGTTTACAGCTACTTTCAAGATAAGGAGGGATTGTTTGCAGCCTTGGTGCAGTGGCTGGCGCGAAAAAAAGTCCATTTTACAATTCTGGATGAAGAACCCGCCGTAGCGCTGCGATTCATTGCCACAACTATATTGGATCAGGCGACGCACGAACCCGAATTTCTCAATTTCGTCAGGCTAGTGATTGCGGAGTCGGGGCGTTTTCCCCAGCTAGCGCAGACTTTTGTGAGAAACTTAGCTAAACCGGGTATCGATCGGCTGACTGAATATTTAACATTGCATCCAGAGTTAAAATTGTCCGATCCGGAGGCGACGGCGCGGATTTTTATTGGCTCTCTGGTATATTTCCAGTTAACGCAGGAGATGATGCACGGTAAAGATATTATGCCCATGGAGCGCGATCGAGCGATCGACGCTCTGCTGCACTTGATTTTGCCTGCGGAGTTAAATTCCTAGTGCGATCGAATGTTGATGGGAAGATGGGTGATGGGGTTAATTTTTGAGGTTTTGAGTAGTCGCTTTGGGAGTATCTCAGTTTAGCATTTCATAGTGCGAGCGGGGACGCTCGCTAGCCTTGCACCGATCGCGAGCGGGGACGCTCGCACTATAATAAAAATGCTTTTTTCAAAAAAGAGATGCTCCCGTCGCTTTCCCTCTCCCTTTCCCCCATCATTTGAGCTTTCAAACTTTGCTGTCAACTGTCAACTGTCAACTGTCAACTGTCAACCAACCTTTCCCTCAATTCAGCATCCGATAACTGTGGCAGTTGTTCTACAAACAATGTCAATTCTGCGATCGGCAAAGCCAATAAATTAGTCACGGCTGTTGGCAGCAGATCGTCCAAGTTAGTAACAAACATTTTCAATACACTTTCAGCTAACAACTTGACCGCTTCTTGCCGCCCCGATTCATCGACTGTCAGCATCGATATTGCCAGCAACAAAACCGTAAAATCCGCAGCAAACAACTTGGATATTGGAGATAGAAAAACAGTCATTTTCGGGCTTAATTCTCCAAATCGAACTCGCAGAAAATTTTCCAAGATTAACCGCTGTTGTTCTTGTCTGCCTCGTTCTAGCCCTCGTTCTAGCCCTTGTTCCAGTCCTCGTTCTAGCCCTCGTTCTAGCCCTTGTTCTAATCCTTCTTCCCTAGCTTGTTGCTGTGCAGCTTGTATTTGTTCTCGAAAAAGTGGTGCGTGAGGCGTAGCCATCGCGTAGCGAATCGCCATAATTAACTCCCGCTCTTCTGGCTCTAATTTCTGTGGGATATCAGCTACTAAATTTGACTGTAACCGATACAATAATTCTAGCGCAGTAATCCGCAACGGATCGTCCGTTGCTAAAACGCTCATTTGGGCGATCGCCCTTTCCTGCACTTTCCCTTTGCCCAAAATCCTCAACCACAGAGTTTCGGGAGTTTCTGGCAACTGGTGAATCACCACAATTGCCGATTCCCAATGCCCCGGCAAAAAATAAATTCCTTCAACCCAATTTTGCGAGTTCGGTATCGCACCAAAACCCTCTACCAATGCTTTCGATGCTGTAGGTGTTAAAATCCACAGTCTGGGCAACTCAGCATCATCAGAGGGAGTATTTTTTCTTTTAGCCCCCCGCTGCAATTCACCTCGCAAATTCCACAGCTTAATGATACAGCTAATCGCCTCGACCACATTTACTGGATTGCGAAACGGTTCAAAAATAGCAGTTGTACCAGCCATTTTCCCCAACAATCCTAGATTTTCGGAGTATTCGGGAATTGGGGTACCAGGAGTGAAGTAAACATCGATTTCTCGGACTTCGCTTGTCACATCGCGACCGACATTCACCGTACCGATCGGCGACAGCAATTCTTCCAGAAATTCTTTAGCAAAGCGATCGTGAATAAATCGCGTCATATAATTAAGACAATTTTTTATGAGTTGATTTTAGCATATTTCCAAGATATTTATTAAGCGAATTTCAACTTGAAACAATAAATAAATTCTTGAGTCTTTTTCTCACCCAATCTACAGGATTTACCTCATCTTCTTCTTGTACATCTACCAATTCCATTTCTCGCAGTTGCTGCTGTTTCTCCTTTAGTTCTTCATGTTTGACTATTTCTTGAATAATCCGTTCGGATAAATATGGCCGTTCTAAAATCTTTTGTAATCCTTCTTTATTGATAGCAAACACAATAGTTTCTTCCAAAGCTTTCACCGAAGTAGTTCTAGGAATTCCCAGTATCAAAGAAAGTGTGCCAAAAAACTTGCCCCTACCCAGATGAGTCAGTTCCTTATCAGTTGCTGCGATAAACACTTCTACTGAACCAGAAAGAATCATATAAAAAGCATCTCCTGGGTCGTTTTCTCGGAACAAAAATTCTTGCGATTGCAGCCGTTGCCGATAGCCAACTTCCATGAGTTGTCGCAATTCTATATCGTTCAAAGTTTCAAAGTATTTTACCTGTCGCAACAAACTACTGAGGGAAGATAACTGTTTGCTTTCCTCTCCAACAAAAAGCATTCTTTTTGCGAGTTTATTAGATGTTTTGACATTGAATGGAAAATTGATTTCCTCCTGGCGAAAATGATACTCGATCGCAAAATTCAAAGAACTTTTAATAACTTCTCGATCCGTTGGTCGATCGGTCCACACTAAAAGTTCAAATTTAAAGCAATCATTGCCAAACTCGGCAAATAATACTTTCGGATTGGGTTCGTACAATACTCCTGCTTCTGTATAAGCAATGTTTAAAAGAGTTTCTGTTACTAACAGCGGGTCACTATTTCCGTCTACTTTTATCGAAAGTCGCAGGCAAAGTGTCGAATTTTCGTAACTCCTATTAACAATTTTGTTGCTAATCATATTACTGTTGGGAACTATGACGCTGGAGTCGTCGTTGGTTTTGATAATAGTCGATCGAATCGAGATTTTTTTGACTACTCCCATCAATCCTTCTAATTCCACGAAGTCTCCCACTTTGACAGGTCGATCTAAAAGCAGCGTTAGTCCGCTGACAAAATTGGTGGTTAAATCTTGTATTCCGAAACCAATTCCTACTCCCAATCCGCCCGCAATTACTGCAAAAGAAGCAAGGTTAAATCCTATTCCTTGGATCGCAATTATCACTCCCAGTGCTATGATTAAATAGCGCAAAATAACTGCTATGGCTTCCTGATTCCCCTCATCAATTCCTAGTTTTACGAGCAAGCGCTCTTTCAGAAAATCAGTAAAAGTTCGCGATACGATCAGCACAATCATGAATGATATTATCAGTTCCAGAAGCGATCGCAGCGATACAGAATTTTCCCCTATCTTAAATAAGGTTGCTGTAAAGAGCTGGAAAAGATTAGTCAGTAGTTCTTGGGGTACTGTATTCATTCTTATTTCAGAAAAATATTTGTATAACCAGCATTAAACCAGCTTGTAGTAAGGACTCAAGTCCTTAGTCCCAAGTTAGACAAAAAAGGAATGAAGTCCTGACTACAAACTTTTATTAATTTCTCGCCGATCGCGCGGGCGACAGGGTGTTCCCGTGCAAACAAAGCCGGCTGGCATATTTTCAAACACGCTGCTGCGAGCTCCGATTAAGGCATTTGCACCGATCGCAACACCAGGGCCAATGAAACAGTCGGCGGCAATCCAAACGCCGTTATTAATGATAACAGATGCTGTTATTAACCCAAAGGCTGGGTCTTGGGGGTCGTGAGTGCCGGTGCAGAGGTAACTTTTTTGAGAAATGACGCAGTGTTTGCCGATCGCAATTCGATCCAAACTGTACAATACAACATCATCTCCGATCCAACTATAATCACCGATTTCAATTTTCCAGGGATAGGTAAAACGAGCCGTAGGGCGGATAATTACCCCAAAACCTATTTTCGCACCAAATAACCGCAACAACGCGCTTCTGATGCTATTACAAGGATGTGGAGTGAGGGGAAATGCGATCGCCTGCACCAACCACCAAAGCAAAATTAGCCAACCACGTCTTCCGCGATCGAAATTTGATTGGTTGTACAGCCGCAAATCAATTAAAGATTCGCCTGTTAAAATATTTGGTTGGTTGTCGCCAATTGGACGATCGTTGATTTCAGGATTTGGGGAATTTGCGATCGGATGCGGCGGTTCCGGGTCGGGACTTGGCGTATAATGAGTCATCTAATGTTTGATTGAAAATCGAGTTTAGCTGTAAGGATTGCTGCATGATATTTCCAGTTGGGGACAATTTTAACCCTGAAAACACCAAGAATCTCGCACAATGCGACAATCCCAATCCCAGAATTGCCAAAGTGCGACTTTTACAAACAGCTTTGGTACTGCTTAGTAGCTTTTTTGTCGCAGAGTTAATCGCTGCGACGAGCTCTCACAGTTTATCCCTATTGGCAGATGCTGGTCATGTTTTGTCTGATGTAGCAGCTTTAGCGATCACTTTAACAGCTACTTGGTACTCGTCAGTAAAAAGAAGTAAATCGGTGGATTGCGCGATCGAATTGACTGCGGACACTATTGTTAAGAACAGGCAAGATGCCTGTTCCACAAAGAGTGAGTTTTCTGGTGGGGTGGGCATCCTGCCTGCTCGTGGAGAAATCATAGCAGCCTTAGTTAATAGTATCAGTTTAGTAGCGATCGCGCTTTGGATTGCAGCAGAGTCGATCGCCCGTTTGCAGTCCCCAACCCCCGAAGTAGAAGGACTCCCGATGTTAATTACCGCAATAGTCGGTTTAAGCATCAACTCAATCAATGCTTGCTGCTTGCACTCCTGCTGTCACGGCGACTTGAACCTCAAAAGCGCCTTTCTGCACGCAGTCGCCGACATATTTTCGTCGGTTGGAGTAATTTTAGCTGCGATCGCCGTAGCGTGGCTGCACTGGAATTGGGCTGACGGATTAATCAGCTTGCTAGTATCGGTATCAATCATTTTACTAACCCTACCATTGCTAATTGAAAGCATCCAGTTGCTGCTAGGAAATGTATCAGCAATATCCGCAATTCAAGAACCTTGCGATTGCGAAAAAGTGAGCGCCGAAAAATTGCTGTTTCCATCTCTCGAAGAACTAATTAAATGATGTCTCCTCATCTGCGTTCATCAGCGTACATCCGCCACCATCTGCGGTTAAGATCCCAATTGACTGAGCAATTTCTTCCGCAACCTTATTTTTTTATGTTACAATCAATAACTAAAAGGAGCATATTCTGTCAACAAACAGCGAGTATTACATACCAAAATTCTCTCTTACACAACAAACAATAAAGGGAGAGGATATCCCCTTACCAGATCCGTTAGCAGAAGGAAGACCCCATACAACACTTGGAAGAAGAGATGGAAGTAATAATATTTGTTACCGCCAGTCAGCAACCTTTCCCTCATCAACTTGGCCGAAAGCTAATGGCTATGATGTACCTTGGGGTAGAGTGGATTGGACGGATCACGATCGCCCATCCGATCATCCTAACCCGCATATCCACGAATTCCGCTACAATTGGGAACAGAAAAGATGGGAATGTGGATTACAAAAATTTTGGTGGTATCGCAGAGATGTTGATTAAGTAAAGGAGAAATTATGGATGCCTCTTTTGAAATATTACTTTCGACAAGACAGACTCTTGATTATTTAGAAGCTCATCAGGAAACTTTTACTTGGGGTGGCGTAGAATATCCCCAAGGTGAAAAGTATTACCTTTGGGGCAAATATATAAAATTAGTAGAGCGGGAAATTCCGCCGCATATAATCAAGCGCTTACCCCCCGCTTATGGAAGTATGCAATGGCTAAATTTTTCGGTGCAAGGGACAGGATTAGACTTGTTAGAATCCGAGGTAAATGGTTCAGAGATAGATTGGGAAGACAAAAGTTTTGATGATTTTCTTAAGTTAATTCTGACTGAGCAACCTCAATGGGTGGTGATATTTGAATGGCACTGCGATCGTATAGATAGTCTATATCAGCAGAATGTTAGTGAGTGTATTTGTCAGATTAAAAATAACTTGAAATGGGATAATAATAGAGAGGGATTTTTCGTATTATCTGTACCGGAAAATGAGGTTGGCTCATCAATGTCTGTCGGTGGTGTCGCACACATCCGCCAGGGGTTAAAACCCCTGGCTAATAGCGAAAGTCGGTTGAAACCGACTGAAAAGCTGAGATAAAAATCAAAAACTCTTTAGTCCTCTTCAGAGGACTTTCGCTATGAGACAGGGGTTTCAACCCCGGTTGGACTATGAGGCTAACCGAGGTTTTTGGTCGCCCGCACACAATCGAAGAAACTGGGTTTTTTCCCAAATCTTTGCACTGTAACGAAGTCTGTCGCAAAAACCCGGTTTCTGGCCACCCGTGATACCCTTTTTGTTGCTTTGTAATAGGCATATCGAATATCTCTTAGTCCGCGTAGGCGGACTTCGTTTTTGTAGCTGCGGTTTCAACCGCCGAACCATCGAATTATGATAAGATAAACATCAGTATAATTCTCTACCCCCTCTCCATCATGGATGAAAACCGCGCCCAAGCTTATCTGCAATTGATTAAAGCGCTGCTGACTTGCCCAAGTGGGGAAGAACCAGAGATTTTGAATACTCACTTATATTTGGTTGATGTGTTTTTGATTGATGCAATTACAGAAGTTTCAATGGGATTGAACAATCAAGATCATCAAGATTATCTTACTAGATTGCAAAATGTTATCAACCCGCTAGTTATTAACTTTCTTCAGCCAAATTTAAAATCTTATATTGACTTCCATATGGCACTACCTGAAACTTTTGCAAATAGTCAAAACAATCCATATACCGTGCATGAATTTCTATTAAATAACTTAAATTTGCTAGATGAAGTATTAGTTATACTATTGCGAAATTCGGTAATTAACGTTAGAAAGTTTGATCCACAAACACGGATGTACTTCGCACACCTCAACAGTACGTTTAGTGGGTGGATGATAGATTTTACACTCGGAAATCGTGCCAATAACCTAGAAATTGCTATAGCTGGCTATGAAGTTGCTATTTCAGCTTTAAATCGTGAAATATTCGCTCATTATTGGGCGGAGGCTGTATATAATTTAGGTAATGTTTATAGAGTTCGCCTTCGAGGGAAGAAAGCACAGAATTTAGAATTAGCTATTAAATATTATACATTAGCACTACAAACATACACACCTGAAACGCCTCTAAAACACTGGGGAGATGCTCTTAATAACTTGGGTGCAATTTATGACTTGCGTATAGATGGAGAAAAAACCAAAAATTTAGAAGATGCTATTTCTTATCTATTGAATTCTTTGGATATTCGCACTCATGCAAATCTTGCCAATGGAATTGTGCAATCTCAACGTAATCTTGGCAAGGTGTACAGAAATCGAATTCAAGGAAATAAAGCTGAGAATTTAGAATGTTCAATTCGACACTATGAAGCAGCATTAGATGTAAAATCTCCTGAAATATCGACTCAAGAACGGGCAGATATTCAACATAGTCTTGGCTATGTCTATCATGAGCGAATGAAAGGAAGTAAAGCTGAGAATCTAGAAACAGCAATTAAATGTTATGAAAAAGCTCTTGAAGGACGCACTTTTGAAACCAGCCCACAAGATTGGGCCGAAACTAACCATAATCTAGGGAATATATATTGTGACCGAATCTGGGGAGAAAAATCAAAAAATTTAGAACTGGCTATTGATCATTTATTAAAGGCATTAAAAGTCCGTACTTTTGAAGCGTGTCCAGAAAAGTGGGCAAATACCCAAAATACTCTTGGGAATGCCTACCGTTATCTAACTGAAGGTAATAAGAAAGAGAACTTTAAGGCAGCCATCAGTTGTTATGAGGAAGGTCTAAAAGTATATACTCCTGAAAGCTCACCAAAAGAGTGGTCGAGGGTTAAATACAATATAGGTGTTTTGTATTTAGATTATATAGATAATTTTGTCGAAGTAGTAGAAAGTAAAATTTTTATTTCATCTGTGTGTTCAGATGAATTAGCATATCTAAATATATATTCCGAAATACATCAGGCAATTGAAAATCTTCAGGCATCTTTGAAAGTAAGAACTCCTGATAAATATCCAATAGAAAGAGCGGAATCTCTTAATATCCTTGGGACTGTATATATTGAAGCAAATTATTTATGGAAAAAACTAAGAAAAGTAAGAGAAATAAACCAAAATGAAATTCAAGATGAAATCTCATCTTTGCAAGATGTTGCAATATCATTGCAGCCTTTAGCATCAGAAATATCTCAGAATATCACAATAAAAAAAGGAATAAAATATTTAATTGAATCTTTGAATACAATAAACTTTCAAGATAATCCCCAAATTTGGGGAGAAAATAACATTAATTTGGCTTATGCTTATTTATGTCTAAAAGATTTACCTGAGAACCAAGAATTAGTTATTGCGTCATATAAAGAAGCATTAAAAGGATTTACTCAAAAATCTTTCCCTCACGAGCACCTTAAGGTTCAATATATAATTGGTCAATCATATCAAAAAAACAATGAATTATGTGCCGGTTACAGCGCCTTTGCCGCTGCTATTGACACTGTAGAATTACTGCGGAATGAAATTAATTATGTTAGAGATGAAAGCAAAGATAAATTAGCAGAAAAATGGAATGGGCTTTATCAAGATATGGTAAAAGTTTGCTTAGAGCTAAAAAAGTACACCGAAGCTATAGAATACGTCGAACGTAGCAAATCCCGCAACTTAGTCGAACTACTAGCAAATTCAGAACTTGAACCCAAAGGCGCTAGCGATGCACTCAAACAGGAATTACGCAACCTAAGAAGCACCACCTCATCAATACGGCAATTACTAGCCCAAGCAGACAATAACAGCACATTTAATCGCGATAGTTTCCAGGGATTTCGTAGCAGCGAAACATCCAGCTACAACCGCGAGTATATCGCCCAACAGCGCCAACTCCTGCAAGAATATCAGCGCCAACTCGATGAAGTTTTCGCCCAGTGTCAGAAAGGAGATCCCGCCTTCACCCTCACTCAAGAAGTCAAACCTATTACCGTTGCCGAAATCCGCGATTTGATTGACTCCCACACCGCTATTTTAGAATGGTATATTGGCACAGACAGTTTCCAAATATTCATCGTCACTCAGTCAAGTTTGGAAGTTGTGCAGTTTGACAAAGCAGAATTAGAAAAGCTGGAAGCGTGGAATCAGCAGTATCTCGAAGCCTTATTTAACAACACCAAAACCTGGCGAAAAAATCTTTCCGAGTCGCTGAGTAATCTTTCCAAAATATTGCGCCTCAATGAAATTCTCAATCATCCCGCCTTAGACAATTGTGACTCCCTGATTTTAGTTCCCCACCGCTATTTGCATCTATTCCCCCTTCATGCGTTATCAGTTAGCCAACAAACTTGGTTGCGATTTAATCAAAAAACTCCCCATCTCCAACCCCCCGCCAAACCTTGTCTGCTTGATTGCTTCAAAAAAGGCGTGCGATACGCCCCCAGTTGTCAACTCCTACAACGGGTACAACAGCGAGAACGCCCACCCGCCGATACCCGCGCCCTTTTTGCCATCCAAAACCCTACCGAAGACCTTGCCTACACTGATATAGAAGTAGAAGTCATCAAACAGGCCTTTAAACCCGCCGACATTTTAATCAAACAACAAGCCACCAAAACCGCCCTCATCGACAACCTAGAAACCCTCGCCCAAGCGCACTACGTCCACTTTTCCTGTCACGGTTCCTTTAATTTCCAGACACCCCTAATTTCATCCCTAATCTTAGCAGGAGCCATAGAATTAACAGACTCACCCACCCCCACCGGGACAAAATCCCTCCGATTGCGTTCCGGGGGACAAGCCAACCCCGCCAAATGCCTAACTCTGCAAGACATCTTTGCTACACTGAACTTACCTAAATGTCGCCTCGTCACCCTCTCCGCTTGCGAAACGGGGTTGACAGACACAACCAAGCAGAGTGACGACTGTATTGGCTTGGCTACAGGCTTTTTGTATGCTGGTAGTCAGGGTGTACTCTCCAGTTTGTGGTCAGTCGATGACTTCGCCACTGCCTATCTAATGATTAAATGCTACGAAAATCTGGCAACCGCTGATATGGCAATAGCTATCAATACTGCCCAAATTTGGCTGCGAGATGCTACCCAATCTAAATTACTAGAATGGATTGGCGAATTAAAATTAGATTCAAAGTCAACCCAAGATATCAAAGGTTTCCTTGGAAGTTACGATTCTGACGAAAAACCATTTGAAAGCCCGTTTTACTGGGCTGCATTTTGCGCGATAGGAAAGTAAAAATTATGACTACAAATCCTCTATTATTAGCTTTTCCAAACTTTGTGAACAGCGAACCCATTGAAATAGACTGTTTAAGAGAATTAGATCGAGCCTTAGCATCCGTCAGCAGCGAACCTTGGCAAAATACAGAGGAAACTCTGAATGAATGGTTACGCAACGACAAAGATATCAGAGAACAGCTTAGGGAGTTTGCCGCAAGTAACAAAGAAATTACTAAAGTTAAGCCTGATACTGGCAAAACCGGGGGGGTCGGTAACGTCTTTCAAGAATTAAGCGAAGCGGTGAAACAAAAACTCAAAGAGATCGAAAAGGGCAAATAACTTTTATGTCTCCTCCCAAAATCTACGCGCCGAATGTTCATTTATTTGCATATCAGTTGCGAAAAGAATCCGAACATCAGAAAGATAATCTCAAAGAACTATTTGAGAAAGGCGAAAATATCTTACAACAATTTGGGATTAATCAAACAATTGATATCCAAGACAAAGCCGGATATCGAGTTGAACTTTCGGTTCAACAAACCGAAGATAATGCCTCCATTGATTTTGAAAAATGGTCTGATTCCCCGATCGCAGGCATTGCTTATCCCGTCCGAATTCACGACACATTTGCCTTAGCATTAAATGTCCGCCGTCCCGAAAAAAACGAACAGGGAATTAAAACTCCTGATGTAGATATCGACTTTTTTAAAAGGTTGCATCCTAGCGACTGCTGGATGCCAAGCCAAATTAACGCTTCTCTTGGTCAAACTTTATTGTTAACTCTTTGGTACACTCCAGAGAAAACTTGGCAATTTTGGAACTCAAGAGAAGACCAAAAAAAGCTGAAATCTTTGGCAGATAAATGCTTGCGAGCTTTTATTCCAGACAAGTTAGACACTCCTCCATTTTACCGATCGGGTGAATTATTTGGTAGTCCCATTTTTGAGTATGGTATTGCCGATGAGTTAGAAAATTATTGTCACGTTTTAGTTTGGATATTCGTGACTCCTGAAACCGACAAAAAATTACAAGAAGAATACCCTAATTTAGTTGATATTTTTTGCTATCGCCATAAAATTACCCAGGCATATAAATTAAGTCGTTCTGTCTATAAAGTCCTCTCGCATAGCTATAAAGAAGTAAAAGCAGAAATAGCTATTGTCGAAAGTTTGCCAGATAATAAAACTTTAGATTCGAGTAATTTAGAAGACTTAAAAAAGGCACTCAACCGCATTCCTAGCCTTAATCTTAGTTACGTTGAGTTAATCAGAGACTTGGATAACTACCGCCTCCCTCTTAAAATCAATCTTCAAAATTATGAAAGAGAGCTAAAGCTGCTCAAAAAAAAATACCCACAAGAAGATTTAAGTTTTCTTGAAATTTTTGCAGATGAAAAAGCTCATATTTTTGCAGAGCAAATTCAAGCAGACTTGGACTATTTTGCCAATGGATCGGATTTACTAGAAAAAGCTTTAAATGCTATCCGAGGACGGGTGGAGATTGAGCAAGCAGAACGCGATCGCTCTTTAGAAAAAACCATTCAAATATTAGGTGCTGGCTTGGGGGCGGGAGGAATTGTCTCCTCTGCGATTACCAATGATATTGACAAACCCCTCGTTATCAAGATACCTCAAAAGGGCGATCGGCTGCATCCAGGCGTAACAAGCTTGTTGTTCAGTCTTTTAGCTGTAATAATTGTGGGCGGATTGGTAGGATGGAAAAATGGTAAATGGAAAATTAATGGTAAGTTTAAATTATTCAAGGGTAAGTTCGATCGCCCGCAATTAGCCAATCCCCAAAATCCACCAGTCGATCGTATGTTGCGGGAAGCGGAAGAAGTGCGATCGCATCCTCCCGAACAACAATAAAATTCAAAGTCAGGATACGGCAGTGCCGTTTCCCTACAATTAATCGCGGTAGGGAAACGGCATTGCCGTGTCCTCCGTTGCTTACGGCGATTTAACTTCAGTCTCCTGACTTCTAACCACGGGCGACAAACTAGGCTCAGATCCTGCCACATTCAACTGGCCGCCGCAAGAGCGCAATTCGTACAGTTTTGCATTAATTTGATATTCATACTGACTCAATAACCTTGCATAAATATAGCCAGCTTTTCCATCCAAAAAGCCGAGCTGAATAAAGTAAAATAAAATAAATCTGAGGAGTGGTTTCAAAGGCAGCCGCACCCAAACTTTTTTGAGAAATCGCTTCCGCTGCACTGCATCTCCAAATAAGTGAGCGCCAATAGTGCCGCTGTCATCGCGCCCTTCAATAATATTGTAATAAACGCGGGCTTCCCAATTTGAATATCTGTTGTGCCGTTCTATCCAATGAAATAAATCGCGATAATCCTCGTGGATCATATCATGTTTTAAGTAGCCGACTTGACCTGCTAAAATGACGTGTTCGTGAACTTCGTTGTCACCTGTGTTGGGGACGGATTCAGTGCCGAGATTTTCGTAACGGCCTTTTTGATGCTTGAACAAACGCAAATTCCAGTCGGGATATCGGCCGCCGTAACGCAGCCATTGACCTAAAAAGAAGACTTTGCGGTTGAGGTAGTAGCCGTCAAAATTCGGATCGGCGATCGCCCGCGCGATTTCGTCCCAAAGTTCCGGGGGTATGCGCTCGTCGCAATCGACAATTAAAACCCATTCGTTGCGAAAGGGCAGGTTGTCCAAAGACCAATTTTTCTTTTTCGGCCAGCGGTTGTCGAAGTAGAATTGTACTACTTTGGCACCGCTACTGATGGCAATTTCTACCGTGCGATCGCTGCTTTGGGAATCAACCATGAAAACTTCATCTGCCCTGGCAATGCTGGCCAGACACGCAGGTAGATTAAGTTCTTCGTCTTTTGCCGGAATGAGAACTGAAACCGGAATCTTTGATGAACTAGATGTCATAATCGAGTGCTTGAACCTGAATGCGGTCGAGTTATTGTGGATGAAGTGCGATCGGCCTTTTATAGCGCCGACGACTTTAACAGCGAGGGATATTGCCTATAGCCTAATGCCTGCTGGTCGATTTCGGTGGAAAGATCAGGCCCTGAAGGGCTGCACTTAAATAACCGATTTGACCCCAAGCAAAAACGAAATTTTCAAAGCGCAGCCCTGGATCTCTAATGTATTTAAAAGACTTGTATACACCCCTCAGTATTCTTTCACCGCCCCGTCCAAGCTGAGCAATACCTGCTCGATCGGACAATTGTTCCCGATAACACTCGCTGATGCCTTGCCACCAACCGCGATCGAGAAACCAAGCTTGCTTGAGCCTTTCTACAGCCACATTGTGCAGAACCAGGGCCTCGGGCAGATAAACCACTTGCCAGCCTAACTCTAATGCTAATTCTGTCGCGCGCAATTCTTCATTTGACAGCAACTTTGTGCCGACTCTACCGAGTTTGACATCGAAGCCACCAATTTGTTCGAGAAAAGCACGCCGGATCGAGTAGTTTACACCCCTGGGAGTCAAACCGGCAGCAGTTACGTACTGGCAAGTATCCCCTAAATCGTAAACTCCCAAGTTTTGGGCCAATCCGGGCGATAGCCATTTGGGTGCACAGACTCCACAAGGCCACAGCAAGTTAACTTTGCCGCCGGCTACGGCTAGTTTTTGATTGCTTTGATAGGCGGCGTGCAGCACCCTGAGCCAATTCGGCTCAGCAATAGCGTCGTCGTCGAGATAAGCTAATATTTCGCTGCGAGCTTCCTTGGCGCCGGTGTTCCGCGCTACTGACAGACCGATTTTGGGTTCCCAGACATACTTGAGGCGGCAGTCGGAGAGTCTTGCTTCTACCACCTCGCGAGTGCTTGTCGTGGTACTTTTGGGGCTGGCATAATCGTTAGAACCGTTATCCACTACTACTACTTCAAAGTTATCGGGAAAATCTTGTACCAGCAAGCTGTCGATCGCCCCAGCTAAATAGCTGGCGCGATTGTGAGTGCAAATTATGGCTGATATCTGAGGTTTGGGCATGGGGCATGGGGCATTGGGCATTGGGAAGAAGGCCCGCGCAGGGCATTGGGCATTGGGGATAGTCTCTATTTTTTGCTTCTTTTCTTCTCTCTGCAAATTGGTAAGGGCGTAACTCACTTGCTGGAAAACGGCTATGTTGGGAAATTTGATGTAGTTATTCTGATATTGTCCTATCAATGCTATTATCGCCTAAAAATCATTGGTAATCAAACAAATAACTAATAACCAGCAACCAATAACCAGCAACCAATAACCAGTAACCAGTAACCAATAACCAATAACCAGTAACCAGTAACCAATAACCAGTAACCAATAACCCTTCGACCCTTCGACTACGCTCAGGGAACCGCAAATAACCAATAACCCTTCGACCCTTCGACTACGCTCAGGGAACCGCAAATAACCAATAACCAATAACAAATAACCAATAACCAATGACTAAAATAATCTTAGTAACTGGGCCGGCTCGAAGTGGTAAAAGTGAATGGGCCGAAACTCTGGCTGCTGCTTCGGGAAAACAAGTAATCTATGTGGCTACTGGCATGGTTGATGAAACAGATTTGGAGTGGCTGCGCCGCCTCGAACAACACCGAAATCGCCGCCCGGTTCATTGGAAAACTCTAGAAGTGCCGATCGACTTACCGACATTTGTCCGCACTGGTAAACCATCGGATTGCTTGTTAATTGATTCCCTCGGAACTTGGACGGCGAATCTTTTAGAACAAGAAGCCACACTGTGGACTGCTGCACAGCAAGATTTGCTAGCGAGTTTGAAGTCAACTGCGGCCGATGCAATTTTTGTAGGAGAGGAAACAGGATGGGGTGTTGTGCCTGCTTATCCGGCGGGGCGGCTGTTTCGCGATCGCCTCGGCACACTCGTCCGTCAAATCGGGGCGATCGCCGATACTGTTTATCTCGCCACCGGAGGTTACGCCTTGAACCTGTCCGCTTTGGGTACGCCACTACCGCCCGCCAAGAATTAACAGACGGAAGCGCGATCGACTTTTAGAGCAAAAAGCTCGGTTTGCCCGCAGACAATTTTAACTAAAAATCAGCTATAATTATAATTAAGCTCGAAAACTCAAAAATCACATCAATCACTCCAAAAAAATACTCCATCGGGCAACCAGCACAACAATTTGACACCTAAAATAGTCGGCTTTTGAAAGAATGTCAAATATCAAATGTCTCTTGAGATAGAGATCAAATTTAAAGTTTAAAGTCTAAAATTACCAATGAATTGCAGGATTGAGTAAAAGCTATGGCATCAGAAAGTGAAGTCAGAAAATATATTGCTTACTGGTTTCAGTTAGGCAAAAAAGTATTTATTCGCAACGGTTCCGAAGCGCTGCTACCAAAATCGGTAATTGCGGGCGATCGCTACAGCAGGGAATTTGAAGAATGCTGGCAAAAAATCATCTCCTCCGACAGCGGAGACTCCTACCTGCAAGGCACCAACGAAACAATCGCCGAACTGCTGACACCAGCATGGGAAATCAGTCCCTGTGCGCGCTGCGCCATGCCCGTACCGTTGCGCGATGCTGGAATGCCGCCGGAGTTGTGTCCCTGTAACGACTTAGCCAACTGGCCCGATACCGAAATGCCCCGACCCCGATCGCCCGTCAGCACCAAATCGCAACTTTCAAGCATTCGCGATCGACTTCTCAGAACCGGCAGGGAGTGAAAATCGCGATAGGAGGGGAATCGGAGAGGGGGTGGCCAGAAATGGGGTTTTTCGCCAAAACAAGCGTTACAACCTTGGATACTCCACTAAAAAACCCGGTTTCTTTAGTCCTTTGCCAACTGACAACTGTCAACTGCCAACTGTCAACTGTCAACTGTCAACTGTCAACTGACTAACCAATTCGGTTTTCTCTATCTCACAATAGTGGCGAGAAGGCCACAAATTGTTACAATGTCTTTACAATGCTTCACACTAGGTCTGAGTTTATGGATGTCAAGACGGTATCGCCAGCCTCCCCGCCAACTTACTCAAATTCAGGGACTCACACTGCAATCGGCAATCTCAAAGAGGTAGAAACAGTTCCCCTGCAAGCAGTACAAGTAGAAATAGAAAGTCCCGCAGCGACTCCCGAACCGCTCAAATCAGCCAAAGATATCGCCTATGAGTTGGCCGGAGAAGCTGTGCGCTACGATCCAGTTGCGATCGCAGCCCAATACAAAAATCGCCCCCTGCAAGTCTGGAAAAGGCTGTTGAGCGTTGTTTGGACATTTTTTAGCTTCGCCTTCAGTTTGTGGTTTGACGGCAAAACAGGCCGCGTCGCCAAGAACCAAAAACGTCGCGCCGCCCGACTCAGAGACATTCTCGCCCAACTCGGCCCAGCTTTCATCAAAATCGGACAAGCACTTTCAACTCGCCCCGACTTAGTACCGCCGGTATATTTAGAAGAACTAACCACGCTGCAAGACCAATTACCAGCGTTTCCCAACGAAGTAGCATATCAATTTATACAAGAAGAATTGGGCGCACACCCCAAGGATATTTACGCCGAAATCACCGCAGATCCGATCGCAGCAGCATCCCTCGGACAAGTCTATAAAGGCAAACTCAAAACCGGCGAAACCGTCGCCATCAAAGTGCAGCGACCTGGTTTAGCCGAAAACATCGGCTTAGATATTTACATCCTGCGGCGCGTCGCAGTTTGGGCGCAAAACAACTTCAAAATAATTCGCAGCGACCTCGCCGGAATTATGGACGAGTTGGGCGAGCGCATTTACGAAGAAATGGACTACACCCACGAAGGACACAATGCCGAACGCTTCGCCGAACTCTACGGGAATCTGAAGGATATTTACGTTCCCAAAATCTACTGGGAATATACCCGCCGCCGCGTCTTGACCATGGAGTGGATTACCGGCATCAAACTCACTAATTTAGAAGCCGTCAAGGCTCAAGGAATTGACGCTCCTTACTTAATTGAAGTGGGGGTGCAGTGTTCTCTCAGACAGCTTCTCGAACACGGTTTCTTTCACGCTGACCCGCATCCCGGCAATCTTTTGGCAACTCCTGACGGTCAGTTGGCTTATCTCGATTTCGGGATGATGAGCGAAGTCAAACCTTATCAGCGGTACGGCTTGTTGGAAGCTGTGGTGCATTTGGTAAACCGCGACTTTGAAGGTTTGGCCAGAGATTACGTGAAGTTGGAGTTTTTAACGCCAGACACGGATTTGACGCCAATTATTCCGGCTTTGGCTGGGGTGTTTAACAATGCTTTGGGTGCTAGCGTTGCCGAACTCAATTTCAAAAGCATTACTGACGAACTTTCGGCGGTGATGTACGAGTATCCTTTCCGAGTTCCCGCTTACTATGCTTTGATTATTCGATCGCTCGTTACGCTAGAAGGGATTGCCATTAATGTCGATCCAGAATTCAAAGTGCTGAGTAAAGCTTATCCTTACGTAGCAAAACGGCTGTTGAGCGACCCTGCACCGGAATTGAGAGCATCCCTGCAAGATTTATTGTTCAAACAAGGCGAATTCCGCTGGAATCGCTTAGAAAACTTGCTGAACAATGCCCGCGAAAGCGACGATTACGATGTGAGCAAAATCCTCAACCAAGCGTTAGAGTATTTATTTTCTCAAAGAGGAGATTATATTCGCGATCGGATTGTTGCTGAATTGGTGAAAAGTCTCGACACACTTTCGAGCAATGCTGTTGCTAACGCCAAAGCAGTCGTCGGCGAATGGTTTGGAGTCAAAGCAAATCAACCTGTAGTTTCACAAACCGAACAAAAAAACCTCGAACACATCAAGCGGATTTGGGATATTTTGCAATCAACTCCGGGTTTTGACGGCATGAAAGTATTGCAACTACTGCCGCAATTATTAGTGAAACCAGAAGTGCAGAATATGGGCCAGCAAGTCGTCGGCGGTTTAGCTCAAAGAGCAGTTGCTAGATTAATTCGCGAGTTTTTACTTTCCGAAAAACCGGCAGCTATTCCTGAAAATGGCAGCTATCCTCATACTTCGCCTCAATTGTCTTTGCCGGCGGCGAAGTAGTTAGATCGGGAGTTGGGAACCGCAGATGTTAGCGGATGAATACGGATGAACGCAGATGAAATGATATCAATTCCGGCTGCACCGTCAGGTGATGTTGACTGTAGACTGTAGACTGTTAACTGTTGACGGTTTAAACAATACCGATGCAACCGGAAACGATATCAGCTCATAGTGCGATCGTAAAAAAAAGAAAGTCCAGGCGCAACAATCAGATAAAAAAAGGTACGTAGTTGCGCTTAAGCGCTGTTCTATCTATGAAAGTCCAGGCGCAACAATCAGATAAAAAAAGGTACGTAGTTGCGCTTAAGATCTGTTCTATCTATGAAAGTCCAGGCGCAACAATCAGATAAAAAAGGTACGTAGTTGCGCTTAAGCGCTCTTATCTTATATACAAGAGTTCGGACAGTTTTAGCTTTGATATAGTGTCCGAAACCATTACTGGCTATGTAGTGGACTATTTTTTTAAGGTTTAAGTCGATCGCACTCGTTGCTTAAAATGCGTTAAAAATGGCAGGGCTTCCTCGCCATCGGCTTACAGGGCCGTTAAAAAACTGTCCGAACTATTTTTTTCAGAAAATAAACAAATTTATTGAATTAACCGCGCAACAATCGCCCTGCTTGTGCGTGCGCTATCATGGAAGGATTCACAGAAAAGCCTCGATGGGGAGTCAACCTATGCAAGCAATCCTTTTAAGCCGCGAAGAAGTTGCGCGACGTGCAAAGCAATTGTACGAAAGCAGCATTCGCCAAAAGGTAGAGGTGGAAGAGAACATCGGCAAGATGGTCATCATCGACATTGAGACAGGTGATTATGAAGTCGATAAAACTGGATTGCAAGCATCCCGTAACCTTAGCAAGAAGCACCCAAACGCCCGACTCTTTGGTATTCGTATTGGATATAACGTTGCTGTCTCATTTGGTGGTGTCGTGGAGCGTGTCTGCAAGTGATTTCTGGGATTGTGACAAATAGACACGCAACTGTAACGTTGACTTTCTTGCTACCGAATGGCTCAAGCATCCCTATTGAGTTTGTCATAGATACAGGCTTCACTGGGGAATTGTGTCTTCCTCTAGAAGCTGTTTCATTGATGGGCTTGACCTTTAGACACGACATTCCCGCAAATTTGGCAGATAATAGTGAAGTCTTGCTACCAGTTCACGAAGCGATCGTCCTTTGGGATGGTGAAGAGCGAGAAGTCCTTGTCATTGCGACAGGAAGGCGACCTTTACTTGGAACTGCCTTGCTGGACGAGCAAGAACTTGTTATTCAGTTTACAGAAGGCGGGTTGGTGACGATCGATGAGTTGTAGCTGTTCTCAAGGTTGCAAGTGCGATTGAAGCTATCCCGTTCGCGCAGCGTTCCCGAAAGGTAGGGAATCGCTCTTTCCTCTCGATCGACAATTTACCATTTAGAAGTTTTACAAAATTATGTTACTTTTTCTCACCGACAGGGCGATCGGGGTGGTTTATTTTTTGAGTTAAAATAGACAACAAGCTGTTGGGAATGTTCGGAGTTAAGCCGCAGATGTGCGGTATAATCCAACTAGGAATAGTATTGTACCGCATCGGCGGCACAATTATAAGTTAGACCGTTGAGTATTCAATCTGGAGTCCATCAATGAATCATGCAAAGTCTCTCAGCGTTTTGGGATTGGGAATGAGCCTCTTAGTCAGTTGGAGCAGTACAATGCTTGCTTCAACACCTTACGGCGTAACAATCAAGCGTTCTGAAACGGGAACGTGTACAACATCTCAACGCCGAAGGGTAATGTGCTACTTTCCTTCAAAAGTTGCAGCTTACACCAATGCCCAGGCAATTGAATATACGAAAGGGAGTGGAGCAGATGTCTATTGGAAAGCCGTTCGCGTAAACGGGGAGTATAAAGTTATCACAACCTTAGGTGCAGGCGTTCAAGGAAGAGTTGCTGAAGCTACAGCGAGTATTTCTTTTGAACAGAGCGGAAATACTTATCAAGTGAACGTTGAGAGGTGTGTTGTTGGATTACAGCAGCATGGTCAAAATCCTTACTGCCAAAATCCTTTACGATATGCGCCCGTCACCGTTGTTGTTCATCCACACAATACAGGATGGTTTACAGAATTCAAAATAATTCCTGACTAAACAGTGGACTTTGATTCAATGCAGGGCGCTGCCAGTATTTAATTTAACTTAACTTAAGTGTGATCGCAGAATTTGTAGGTTGGGTTTTGCAATGCTCTACCCAACCCAAGTTCTGAACTTAGTAATTGCCTCATCGAGTTAAAATAGAGAGAGTAATTTGCAGTGAGGGAAGATTGAAGGTGGTTTGCGATCGCCAAGTGTACAAAGTTTGGGTAGAACTCGTAAATTTACGGTGATTTTTCTGGTTAGCCATAAACAAGGCTAGTATTTTTTACCAAGCAGTAATTAGTCCTCAAAACCCTTATTTGGTATTACCAACCGCAAAAACTGCAAAAAACCCGGTTTCTTGAAGAAACCGGGTTTTTATCTATTCGATCGCCCTCAAGCAAACCTACAATTACTTCAAGGTAGAAGTAATACCAATTTAAAAAAAGAATGCAACAGTATTCTTGTCTCCCCCCTTTGTAAGGGGGGGCTAGGGGGGGTCGAAGAGTGTTGCACGATTTTAGAAAAATGGTATAACACTTGAATCGCTACTTTTTGGTAGCTGAATCGGACTAGGATTCGCATTAAGTAAGAGATCAGCTTCCTTACCAGAAGGATTAGCAATAGGCGCGATGGCACCACTCAAACTGGCCGCTTTCAAAGGCAGAATTGGCTGAGTTTGAGCGCTGGTGAGAGAAGTCAACAAGCTCTTTGTGTCGTAGATGAGGATGTCATCGTCGGTTTCGCTAAAGGTCTTCATGGTTGGGATTGAACCGCCATTTAGCAAGATGTCATTGGTAGTTTTGACATGAGTTGCCGTCAAACTAGCTGAATTAGTAGCTGTTGTTAATGGTTGCAGAATCAGACTTGCTGCTGCGGTAGTCGTGCTAGTTGACAGACTAATTGGTGCAGTTGCTGTTGCTGGATTAGTACCTGTTGTCAATGGTTGCAGGCTGAGACTTGCTGGTGCAGGAGTTGTGCTGGTTGGCAGACTAATTGGTGCAGGAGTAGCGCTGGATAAGCTAGTGCTAGAACTGCTACTAATCAATTCTAAAACATCATCGCTATCAACAGGTTGACCAGTCAAAATGTCGATATTCAATGGTGTATTGAAAGCTGCGGGAAGCGCACCTCCGGGAGTGATGGAGACAAAGCGAGAACTGTCAACTGTTTTGGCTTGAGTATCTTTCAACCAAGCTAAATGTTCGCCGGTGCCTGCGATGCTGATCAAGGCATCGTTAGTATAATTTTCGCCGCCTTGAACGATTTGCAATTGCTCAAAAGTGAGGTCTTGTGTTAGTCCGAGGTAATCGCGATCGCCCTGGAAGTAGAATATATGATCTAGTCCCGAACTTGGTGCTAGCACAAATATGTCGGAACTACTGCCTCCAATCAAGGTATCTTGGCCATCGAGGGTGTCATTGCTGCTGCCGCCATCGAGACTGTCATCGCCTTCGTTACCCAAGAGGTTGTCGCTGCCAGCTTCCCCGGTTAGCAAGTCGTTGCCGCAACCGCCGTCGAGGGTGTCTTTACCGGCACCTCCCAGCATCGTGTCGTCGTCGCATTCGCCGAACATCAAGTCGTCGCCGTTGCCTCCGCCCATGAAGTCGTTGCCACCACCACCTGTGAGGGTGTCGTCGCCGGAATCGCCGGTGAGGGTGTCGTCGCCGGAGTCGCCGAAAACCATGTCGTTACTGGCGCCGCCGTCCATCATGTCGGTTTCGTCGCCGCCGTAGAGGGTGTCTTCGCCGACTTCGCCCAAAATCGTGTCTTGCCCTTGACTGCCAAATATCAAGTCGTTGCCGGCACCTCCGAAGAGTTTGTCGTCGTCGATGCTGCCGTCAATTTTGTCGTTGCCGGCGCCTCCCAATAATTGGTCGTTGCCCGTACCGCCGAAGAGTTCGTCGTTGCCAGCGCCGCCGTCGATGGTGTCGTAGCCGGAACCGCCGTCGATTTTGTCTTGGCCAGCTTCTCCAAAAATTAGGTCGTCGTCTTCGTTGCCCCAAATGTTGTCGTTGCCAGCGCCACCGTAAATCGAGTCGTTGCCTGCTTGGGCCCAGATGTTATCGCTGCCGTCAGCGCCGAGAATCGAGTCTGCGCCGGAACCGCCGTCGATGTTGTCGTCTCCAACTTGTCCGAGGAGGGTGTCGGCTGCGTCTCCGCCGTAGATTTGGTCGTTGCCACGGCCGCCGTCGATCAAGTCTCGGTCTTCGCGGCCGTAGAGTTCGTCGTCGCCGTCGTTGCCCCACAGGGTGTCATTTCCGGTACCTGCATCGAGGAAGTCGTTGTCGTCGTTACCTTCTAGGCTGTCGTTGCCGGATTGACCGAAAATGCGATCGTCCCCTTCACCACCTGCTAAGGTATCGTTGTTAGCGCCGCCGTCGATGTAGTCGTCGCCGCTGTTGCCGTCGGCGAAGTCGTTGCCGTCATTTCCGAAAATTCGATCGCGCCCTTCACCTCCAGTCATGCTATCGTCGTCTGCACCACCTTCTAAGTAGTCGTCTCCATTGTTACCGGAGAGGGTATCTTTGCCGATTTGACCGAAAAGTCGATCGGACCCATCGCCACCATCGAGGCTGTCATTGCCCGATTCACCCCACAGTTGGTCATCTCCGGTTTGTCCTAGCAGCGTATCGTCGTTATCGCCACCCCACAGTTGGTCATTATCGGCATTGCCTTCTAACAAATCATTGCCTTGGCGGCCGTATAATTTGTCACTGCCGTCGTTGCCGGAGAGAGTATCGTTTTCAGTACCGCCGTCAACGAAATCGTCGCCGCTGTTGCCAGCTAGAATATCGCGGCCGGCTTCTCCTAACAGGCTGTCGTTATCTTCGCCGCCGTCCAGGGTGTCGTCGCCGTTACCGCCGAACAGGGTATCAGTGCCCGATTCTCCCTGCAAGATGTCAGCGTCATCGCCTCCCCACAAGGTGTCGCTATCATCGCCGCCGAACAGGGTGTCGAGGCCGGATTGACCGTAAATGCGATCGCGCCCTTCGTTCCCCTGAAGCAAATCGTTGCCCAAACCGCCGTCAACTATGTCATCGCCGCGATTGCCGATAACCGTATCATTACCGACTTGTCCGAACAGACTGTCATTATTATCACCACCATCCAGAATGTCGTTACCGTCGCCACCTTCGAGGGTGTCATTTTCAGTACCGCCATTCAGAGTATCGTTGCCGAGTTCGCCAAAAAGTCGGTCTGTTCCTGAGTTGCCTTCGAGGATGTCATCGCCACCGAAGCCGTAGAGAGTATCGTTTTCGCCTTCGCCGTAGATGATATGTTTGTCTGCGCCACCGTAGATAAAATCATCGCCAGCGCCACCGTAGAGTAAGTCTTTTCCTGTTTCGCCGCGAATTCCGCTGGAACCGTTTAGAAAACTTGCTCAGCAATGCTCGCGATAGCGAAGACTACGATGTCAGCAAAATCCTGAACCAAGCATTGGAATATTTATTTTATGAAAGAGGAGATTTTATTCGCGATCGTAAGATTTTTCACTCTTGTAAGGACACAGCACTGCTCATTGGTGTCAACTTAAGAAATTGGTGGCGCGATCGCTCTCAATCAATTTTGGGTGTCAACTGATTAAGTTGACACCAATGGGCTCTTGGAGTGTCCCTAGGATTGAGGGATTACGAATTAATTTTAAATAAAGGGCGATCGCACTTTTTTCCCAATAAACTATGGTCTGGTTAAACCACGTTTAAAATAATCGTTACCACCAGGAAGATTAGGTAAATCTCCTACCCCTCGTAATTGGAATCCATATTGAGAAGTTAAAGGAACTGATGTTCCAACCCGGCATCCAGCAGTGTTTCTAGCCTCTAAATGAATATGCGAAAAACCACCATTATTAGAATTAGCAATGGAAGTTTTTCCTAAAACTTGACCTGCATTTACTCTTTGACCATTAGCAACTGTGCGATTGAAATGACCAATTAAGAGACTATGACTATTGTCAATTGAAAGACAAACTAAATCACTATTTACATAAGAAATAGTGCCAGATGCTGGAGCAAGAACATCATAGTTAGCCGATTTACTGAAACTTCTTCCATCACTAGGGTAGCAAGCTGTAGCACCAAAATCTTGATTGCTGACTGTTAAATCTAACGCATAGGAATTGGTGTGTGTAGGATTACCTTGATACCCTTGACAAACATACCAACTTTGACCTCGACCAAAAGGTAAATCAATGTTACCACTTACACTACTACCACTACTTTTCCAGCGCTGGTTCGCATTATTAGAATCGCACGTAATTAGATGAACCCTGCCAGTATTAGTACGAGTTGGAGAGTCAACACATAGATTAGTTCCATTGCGGCGGATTAAAAACTCTCCACTAGGAATATTCACTAAATTCCAGTTTTGATCGGGGTCGGAAGCGTTGCAATTCCACACATTAATTTCCGCATTATTGGAAAGATAATGAGCATTTAAGCACTTGCCTGTTGAACCGTGACGCAACAGTATACTATTGCTACTGCTACCCGACAAACGATCAAATTGTTGGTCAGGGTCGTTGATGTTATGTTGATAAAGAGACATCCGAGGATTACCGTCAATCAAGCGAAAAGACTTATTTGTATTCAGTGCATATCCGCCATTTACCTGAAAAGTTTCCGCTGCTTGAGCTGCTTGTGCCGTAAAAGCTATAGAAACACTAGCAATGGCGATCGCAGTAATTTTTTGAACTTTTTGGAAATTCATGATCTGACTCCTTTAATGATGAGTGATTTAATCAATTGCGGGCGGGAATATTCCAGCCCATTTTTCTAGCAGTATCAGAGCTAAAACAGGCAAGATCGCCACTTTTTTCCCGACAAACTTGGGTATTCAACCAATAAGGCTGACTCCATTTATCCCATTTAATGTTGGCAGTAGCATTGATTGTTTTTGGTCTAGTCTCTGAGTCTAAATCAACTGGATCTCCACCTCCAGCTTGTGCTTGCTCACCTAAAAACAAAATAGCTAATTGCAGAGTCATTAGAATAGTCACTCGCCATAAAATATTTACTGGCGTTGACATTTTGTTCGAGGAATTGAATTTTCGCTTTATTAGGAATATAGGATCTAATTCAATGTGAGAAATAGCCATGATTGTTGTCTTCTAATAGATCCAAAGTGTGCTAAAAATTGACAAATAAACTCCGCCGACACGCCGTACATACGTATCACAATAAATGCAAACGTGGAAATAGACTAAGCCAACATTGGATGAACCCATTTCCCATATCGCTTGGGAATTTGGTTCGGATTGCGATCGGGAAGTTACGGGCGATCGCACTTTTGAATAAATCTCAACAAGTGCGATGGCTACGCCCCGGCTTACGCCTACGCAGTTCGTAATTTCCCTTCTGTTTATTTATCAGGGTGAACTCAGTGGTTTTATGCAAAACTCTCAAGTTTTTTTTGAAAGTTTTGCGAAAACTGGGTGAAAGTACGGAACAACGGGTGTTTTGGGGGTTTGAGGTTTGACCTCGTTGCCTTTTTGTTGTTCCTGTTTACTTATCAGGGTGAGCTCGGTGGTTTTATGCAAAAATCTCAAGTTTTTTTTGTAAACTTTGGCAAACACTGGGTAAAAGTACGGAATGATGGGTGTTTGCGGGGTTTTAGGGGCGATCGATTGAGGACTCACGCATGGGCCCAGAAACCGGGTTTTTTTGCGGAAACTTCGCCGTAGTCGAAAAATTTGGTAAAAACCCGGTTTCTTTGGTTAAAGTGCGTAAATCCTCTCGCGCCCAGGCCCAGAAACCGGGTTTCTCTGATATTTTTCGCCTCCCCACCGGATTTTACGCAGAAACCCGGTTTCTCAATTCTGACGCGCTAACCCCAAAAACCGGGTTTCCTTGGTGAGAGTGCATAAGTCTTCACAAAAATTCACATTTAATTTTGCCGCCACATCCACCGCACCGCAAGACTTTCAACCATCCGCCCCAAAAAACTTTCACAATTTCGCATAAAACGATCGAACTCACCCTGATAAGTAAATGTAGGAACAAAGTTGCGGCCGCACTTCACTATGAACGATCAATCCCACCCCTCCGAGGGGGAAGACCACTCATCCGACGACTCCGATCCTGTTGGGGACTCAGGAAAATCTCGAAATTGCGATCGCAAACTTCTCTATCAAGAGTTAGACAGCCTTGTCACTCTAATTAGGGAGGAAGCCTCGAATTCTTGGAAGCTAAAACGTTTGTTGAATCAGCTTGTGACTAAAATGAAAAACTCGGGGCTGATCTGGAAAGACAAGGTACCTTACTATGAAGATGCTGTCCAAGAACAGTGGGAGTTTTTCTATAGCAATTTGTGCGAATCCCGCACCGGCACTCAGTACGATCGCGATCGGGGTAATGTCATAACTTGGTTCAATTATTATTTGAAGCGACGGCTGCAAAATTGGGCGGTGAGGGTAGATCGAGAAAATAGCAGGAGAGACGATCGACAACTTGTTTTAGAAGACGGAACTGCGATCGATCGAATAGAGAGTTTACCTGCTGAGGATGACAGTCATACAGTCGAATGTATTCAATTATTTGAACACGTCAAAAACTGGATTGAAACTAATCCTGATGGGATATTAAACGAGTACATTCGAGGGCGGAAAGATCTGACTTGTCAAGTTATATTGAGAAGCAGAGCATCTGGTAAAGATTTTACCACAATAGCAATGGAGTTTGGCTGTGCTTATCCTACAATATATAGCTTTTACCGAAAGAAATGTCGGCTTCATTTGCAACAATTTCGAGAAGACAGTGGCTATTAATCATACAAGGAGTTAAAATCGGGAAATGAAGAACAATACTACTACAACCCAATCATTGCCAATGCCAATTACCCAAAAGGCAATTCATCTAGCATGGCAATTTGCTTGCGAACACCAACACCCGCAAAAAGTTGAACAGATTTATCTCAACACTTTGGCTGTGTTGGTAGTTGCCGATTATTTTAAAATATTAGATATTGAAACTGATTTAAGTCAATGCGATAGCTGGAATCCAGTAATTCGCCTGTTTGAAAATGTGGCAGATTTATATATTAAAGGCTTGGGAAAAGTTGAGTGTTGTCCAATTAGGGCTGAACACAAACAAGGAGAAAATGGCAATCAAAATTCCGCTATAAATTTACCTGAAATCTGCCGCGTTCCTACCGAAGCTAGGGAGGAACGTATTGGTTATATTGTAGTAGAAATTGATGAGGATGAAAAGGAAGCAAGATTGCTGGGATTTTCTCCGACAGCGGATTCAGGTGAATTAGTATTGAGAGATTTACATCCTCTGGATGACTTCTTGCTTCACCTTGAAAGAATCTATGAATCTAAAGTCGATCTGCGTCAGTGGTTGGAGAATATATTTACATCGGATTGGGAGTCTGTTGAATCGATATTCGATCCGCAGCCCGAGACTGAACCGACTGAGATTGAAAATCCGGTAAAATCTAATTTACGCAATTGGTTAAAGAATGTTGCAGAAACCAACTGGCAGAAATTTGAGGAAAGCAAACAAAATTTAGAAGAGCTCATTTTTCCTGATGAAAACCCAGCTTTTGTATTCCGAGGTGGTGGAAATTCCAGATCGCAAGATACTTCACGCGGACATCAAAGCAGTGTCAATATGTTTCCCGAAGCTGATATCGTGCGGGCAAAGTTGATTGATTTGGGAATGCGTTTGGGTAGGACAACTGTTGCGTTGTTGGTGGGGATTGCCGAAGATAGCGATCGCACTGTCAGAGTTCACGTTCAGTTGCATCCGGCGATCGGCGATCGTTACTTGCCAACCAATATTAAATTGTCCTTAATCTCTGATGTAGGAGAAAATTTACATGAAGTAAAATCAACTGTTCAGAATAAGTGCATTTTGCTCAACGATTTTTACGTAGACCCAGAAGAAAGCTTTACTATTCGAGTAGCTTTAGATGATTTTACCATAACAGAAAATTTTGTGGTATGATACTTTGATTAACTGCAATGACATCCAATTTATGAGCAGTACAGTTATCTTGGCTTTGGGATCGGGAGATTTTCAAAAAGGTTTTTCTTGCGTGACAGCGGAGTTTAAAAAACAAGGAGAAACTGTCGCTAAATATTTAGGAAGCTTGCTGCCAGCACCTGAGGTTGACGAGTTGCACAAAAGGTGGAAAGTTAGTTGTCGCGCCACCCAACATCACAGAAGCAGTTCTCGAATCAAAATCAAGCCCGCAGGCAAAACAAATATCTCTGAAGACAAGCCTAATATTATATATGAAGGTTTGAAAAAAGAGATGAACAAGTGGTTGAGTGCTGATGAGTTTTACAGAAAAATAGAGGTAAAACTCAGAACAGAAATTAGCAATCGAGACGAATTAGTTGAAATATTTTTAGAGTGCAATAACTCTGAGATTTGGCAGTTGCCTTGGGATGTGTGGCAGTTTCGCGAAGACTACAATAACTGTGAAATTATCGGCAGTTCCCCTGAATACAAAAAAACTCCCCAAGAGGCAATGATAGGGGGAATACCTCTAGGTTCGCGAGGCAGAATTTTATGTGTGTTAGGCAACAGCCAGGGAATTGATGTCAGCAAAGATGCCAAGGAAATTACAAAATATCTGGGCGATAGCTGTGACTTACAATTTCTTCAAGAACCAAATTCCCAAGAGTTACGCAACCAGTTATTTGATGACAAAGGCTGGCAAGTTTTATTTTATGCGGGGCACAGCGATAGCGATATCAATGGTGCCAACGGATTGCTATATATAAATCAAGAAGTTGCAGACAATACTGTCACCGTACAAGACTTTAAAGAAGGTCTCAAACGAGCTATTGTCAAAGGATTGGAATTACTAATTTTTAATTCTTGTTCGAGCATGGGTATAGCAGCAGATTTAGTCACAGAAGGTATTTCTTTGCCATCAGTGATTGTGATGCGGGCGCCAATCCCGGATTTTATTGCTCAGGAATTTGTGAAGTCTTTGTTTAGATATTTAGCCCTCAAAGAACCTTTATTTTTAGCAGTACGAAAAGCTAAGAATGATTTACTGCGCTATGAAAATCAATTTCCTGGCGCGAGTGGCATACCAATGCTTTGCCAGCATCCAACTTTTGAGGGATTAAAATTATTAGAATTAAAGTGCGATCGCCCTTTCGCTGCACCGACAGATGATGTAGCCCCGGTGAAGCGAAGCTATCCCGTAGGGAATCGCCCAAACCACCCGCAATTTACGATTCCAACTAAATTTATGCAGCGTACCAGCATCAGTTTAGCTGGTTTGGCGATCGGCTATCCACTCATCGGCCCGCATCTGGCATCTGCGATCAACACATTTGGCATGAAAAACCACCGCAACAATCAATTTTTAATCGCGAAAGTTTCATACAATCTAGCTGCATCAATCAATCCTACTAACGGCGAGTCTTCCTATAACTTATCTTTGCTGTGCGATCAATTAAATGAAGACGAGTGTGCGCGAGAAGCAATGAAACAAGCAGTCTGGCGAGGACTTCCAGAAGCTTATGCTCAAATATCTCGATCGCTAATTATCAAAAACAAACCTGAATCCGCTTTAAAAGTAATCGGAATGTGTTTAGAACAAACTCAATTTGATGGAGTAAAATCAGCTTGTTTCAAGAATCGCGGCTGGGTGCGATTGAATCAAAAGCGATACGACGCAGCGGAAACCGACTTAAGAAAAGCAATATCTCTCAGCAATAAAACTCCAGAAGCTCAATGCCTTTTAGCGCAGGTACTGGAAGCTAAAGGGAAACCACAAGAAGCACTCACACATTGGCAAGAAACGCTGAAATCTGCCAATCCCAGCATACCAGAACAAGATGAATGTATCCAAATGGCAAAGGAACGTTTACCAATAATAGGAAAAAGTCAATGAAAAAACAGACGACTGTTGTTATGGGTGCAAGCGCGATCGCATTTACGTTGATTGCGATCGATATTTTGCCTCATCCCCACTTCGGTATTGGCGCCAATTTATCCAAAATATCCGCCAACAATCCGATAATTTCCCCAGCAATCGCAGCAACGACAAGAATACCCAACGGACAAATCCTAAATATTACCGGCGAAGTGCAACTACAGCGTCAAGATGGCAGAAATGTTCGCCCCAGCGCGGGTACGCCGATTTATCCGGGTGACAAACTGCAAACTTCACAAACCGGACAAATTACGATTCAATGTGCAGATTTAGGAATTAAGTCAATTAAGGCGGGTGACAATCAATTAAATAGCTGTTTGTTGGCTAGCGAAAAGTCGAAGGATGAGTGCAATAAAAATTTAATTAGATGTCCCGATCGCGGCGACGATCAAATTGTTTGGAACAAGGCGCCAATTCCTTATATAATCAGTCCGAGGCGGACGAAATTGTTGGGAAATAAGCCTATTTTGCGCTGGAATCCGGTTGCGGGTGCGACTAGCTATAAGTTGAGCATTCTCGAAAATAAAGCGAAGTTAAATTGGGAAATGACGGTTAACGGTACTGAGGCGGTGTATCCGGGGGAACCGGCGCTGAAACCGGGTTTTAAGTACAGGTTGATTGTGGAGGCGAATACGGGGGTTTCTTCGGAAAGTCCTCTCGGGGAGAGGGATACGGAGTTTCGATTGCTGGATGAGAAGGAGGTTGAAGGGGTTAAGGAGGCTGTACGGACGATCGAGCAACAAGTACCGAATGCAGCGAGTCAGAAATTGGCGATCGCACAGATATATCGTAGCGCCAACTTGATTGCCGAAGCAATAGAAATCCTAGAAAGCTTACCAGCAGCGGGAGTTGAGACACCGCCCATCTACCGCACGTTGGGAGAAATGTATCAAGGGCGATCGCAACTAATGCCGCAGGCTAAATTCTACTATTTAAAGGCGATTAGTACAGCAAAACCGGACGATATCGAAGAGCTAACAGAGGCGCGTTACGGTTTGGGAGAAGTCCATTCATCTATGAGGGAGAATCTGGAAGCGATGCAGTATTTGAAGTTGGCAAAAGAGGGATATCAAACTTTGGGAGATGTGCAGATGGTGGAAAAAATAGGGAAGCAGTTGCAAGATGTGCAAAGGAGAGAAGAGAGGAAATAGTAATGGGTTTGGAGATGAATTATCGGTCAATTTGCAATGTCGCAATAACCCAAATTCGTAGGGGCGGGTTCGCCATTAATTCTGTCACCAACAAACAATCTCAAAAACCCGCCCCCACCCAACCAATAACCCCCGAAAACCTCCCTG